>JAEEHZ010000015.1 GCA_016281115.1 Clostridiaceae bacterium
AACAGAGAAAAACAGGCTGAAGAATTAGCCGCTTACATAGATGAAAAAGTTAATACGGCAAAAACAAACAGTGCAAAAATACCGCAAGATGAGCGCGTTACCGTTATGTTCGGCACGGGAACTTCGGGGCTTGACTGCAACGCCAAAGGCTCCGTTCAGGCGGATGTCATAGAGCTTATAGGCGCGGAAAACGCCGTTGTTGTGGAAGATGTAAGCAACAAAGGCGGCGGAAATCCTATAAATATGGAACAGCTTTACAATTTTGATCCCGATGTAATAATATTTGACGCCGCCGGCGCATATGATGTGGTTTTTGAAGATACGGCTTGGCAACAGCTAAATGCCGTAAAGAACAAAAAGGTCTATGAAATACCCGTTTTGCCTTATAACTGGATGGCAAATCCGCCTTCCGTTAACAGGATACTCGGTATAAGCTGGCTTGGTAATTTGCTTTACCCCGAAATATATGATTATGATATGGTTACCGAGGCACAAAGATACTACAAACTATTCTGGCACTATGAGCTTTCAAAAACGGAAGCAGAGGAAATGCTTAATAAATCTACACTGCTAAATCAAACCCGATAGGTTATATGTTAAAATAAAATTAAAAGGACAGCGATATTATGACTAAACTAAAAGAACATAATAATTATAAAATTAAATTTATCGTTCTTTCTGTCATATTTGTCGCTGCTTTTTTTGCGTCTTTTATGCTCGGCAGGTATAAGTTATACCCTTTCGAAGTCATTAAGATCATTCTGGGCGGCATATGCGATAGGTTATCTAGTTTTATTCCTTCACTGAAAGATGCTTTTTATGATAACAGCATACCTTCTCAAGCCTATACCGTCGTTTTTAATGTAAGGCTTCCGCGTATCATAGCTGCTGTGCTTATAGGTGCTGCGTTGTCTGTTTCAGGTGCGGCATATCAGGGTATGTTCAGAAATCCCATGGTTTCTCCCGATATTTTGGGCGCGTCGGGCGGCGCAGGCTTCGGCGCGGCGTTGGCGATTTTATTGGGATTTGGATATGCAGGAATCTCGGTTTCATCTTTTTGCTTTGGACTTGTTGCCGTATTGGCTGCATTTGTTATGAGCAAGGCTGGCAGGGGGAACTCCACACTGTCGCTTGTTTTGGCAGGTATGATGATAAATTCACTTTTTTCTTCGGGAACATCATTTATAAAGCTTATTGCCGATACACAATCTCAATTGCCTGCCATTACATATTGGCTTATGGGAAGCCTTACATCAATTAAGCCGGGAGACACATTATTCTTGTTTGTGACTGTTTTGCTGGGCTTGACACCGATAATCCTCTTAAGCTGGAGAATAAACCTTTTGACCTCCGGCGATGACGAGGCAAGAAGTATGGGTGTTAACGTATCTGCGCTTAAGATCGTTATAATTATCTGCGCTACATTTATGACCGCCGCCTGTGTTTCCGTAAGCGGTATGATAGGCTGGGTAGGCTTGGTTATTCCGCATTTTTGCAGACGCTTATTCGGCTATGATTATAAGCGCATCATCCCCGGGGCTATCTTGCTCGGCTCAAGCTTTTTGCTTATAACCGACGATATAGCAAGGGTTGCGGTTGCAAGCGAAATACCAATAGGAATACTCACATCGTTTGTGGGCGCTCCCGTGTTTATTTATATGATCATTGGAAAGGGGGAGCGTTATGAGTATTGAGATTAAAAATCTCAGCTTTTCTTATGGTGAGCATAAAGTCATTGACGATATTTCGTTTAAGGCAAACAACGGCGAATTTATTGCGCTTTTGGGACCCAATGGGACAGGAAAAAGCACACTTTTTAAGTGTATATTGGGTATCAACAAAGGCTATGACGGTGCTATATTGATAGATAACGAAAACGCGGCATCATATACGCCTCAAAGGCTTGCAGGCAAAATTGCGTATGTGCCGCAATACTCGGCTCCGGTGTTCGATTATACCGTTTTAGACACCGTGCTTATGGGAATGGCAGCGGAAATACCCAAGTTTTCTTCGCCGAAAAAAGAGCATATAAACAAAGCTATGGATATTTTGAAAAGCTTAGGTATAGAGCATCTCAAAAACCGCGGTTGCGGGAAAATAAGCGGCGGCGAAAGACAACTTACAATGCTTGCCCGTGCGTTGGCGCAGGGTGCAAGAACGCTTGTGCTTGACGAGCCCTGCTCAGGGCTGGATTACGGTAATCAGTTTAAGGTCATGAGTAAAATAAGCCGGTTGGCGTCTGACGGTTATACAGTTATTATGTCAACACACGACCCAAATCAGGCGTTTTTGTACGCGGACAAGGCATTGGCTCTCAAAAACGGTAAAATATCTGCATTCGGCTCTCCGTCAACTACTTTAGACGAAAATATCCTCTCACTGCTGTATGGGATAAACGTTAAGAAATTCGATATAAACTTAGATAATAAGGATATTACGATATGCGTGCCGAAAGGGGAGAGACGCCCCGCAATGCATATGTGGAAGCCCGAAATGATAGAGTATATGACGCGCGCTTCGCTTTTCGGAGATTATAATAAACAGCTTGCCGCTATAATATCAAAGCATATAAGTAATGACGATACTTTATGTGACGCAGGCTGTGGACTTGGCTTTTTGAGCAGGGAACTGTCACCGTATGCCAAAAGCGTAACGGCTGTTGATATTAATGACAGAGCATTGTCTGTTCTTAAAAACGATTTGCAAAACTACCCTAATGTAACCGGTGAAAATTGTGATATTTTTGAATATAGTAAAAGTGAATTCGATATTATGGTCTTTAATTACTTTGGTAAGATCGATGAAATTATGTCGATAGCACAAAGACTGTGCAAAAAGAGAATAATTATCGTAAAACGCTCAACTGATAAGCACGGCTTTTCTTTCGATTTAGACAGCATTTCGGGAAACATAAGGCTCAATACCGATGATTATCTCGATAATCACGGTATCAAATATATTAAAGAGCAATACTCGATAGAATTCGGTCAGCCGCTTAAAAGTATAGAGGACGCCGTAAGATTCTTTAATTTATACAGAAGCCCTGATTCGGCAAAAATGTCGGAATCAGACATTAAAGAGAAAATTGTACCTATCAATAAAAACGACTATAACTATTATTATCCCTACAAAAAAGAAATAGCTGTTTATGTTATAAATATGAAAGATATAGAAGGAGCAGTAAAATGAGAACTTTGTTTGAAACGTTGAAAAACAGCCTTAAACAAGGCAAAAATTCCGTTTTGTGCAGTATAATAGCAAGCTCAGGCTCAACCCCCAGAGGCAGCGGCGCTAAGATGCTTGTGTTTGAAGACGGCTCAATCTGCGGAACAATAGGCGGCGGAGCCGTAGAATATAGGGCTATCTGCCTTGCACGCGATATACACAAAAGTAAAATTTCGCAAACAGAGCATTATTTGCTCCATAAAAATGACGTTGCGGATATAGGTATGATATGCGGAGGAGACGTAACCGTATATTTCCGACTTTTCCGCGCAGATTGCGAAAACGATGTAATTCTGTCCGAAAAGCTTTATAACGCAGTTTGCGGTTGTGATGACGTGTGGCTTATCACCGAGATAAGTGAGGGAAAAGCAGGAAACATAGGAACTTACGATAAGAAAAACGGCTTATTCTTTGAAGGACACAGCGAGGATGAATTTTTGCCGTATATCAAAAAACAGTCTGTGCTTGTAAAGGACAGATTTTTCGTTGAGCCTTTGGTGCAAAGCGGCTTTGTTTATATTTTCGGCGGCGGACACGTTTCACAGCAATTGGTGCCTGTTATCGCAAAGCTTGGTTTCAGACCGGTAATTGTTGAAGACCGGGAAAAATTTACGGACCCTGGGCTTTTTGACGGTGTATACAAAACAATTGAGGCGGATTTTTCAAAACTTGAAGAAAGCGTATTGGTAAAACCCGAGGATTATATAGTAATAATGACAAGAGGTCATATGGCTGATTTTGATGCGCTCGAGTTTGCGCTCAAAACGCCCGCCTCTTATATAGGACTTATCGGCAGCAAAAAGAAAATGGCGTCAACCCTGCAAAGGTTAAGAGCAGACGGGATTGATGAGAGCCAGTTTTCAAGGATACACAACCCCATAGGCATTGAAATTAAAGCGGAAACACCCGAAGAAATAGCAATAAGCATAGCCGCACAGCTTATTCTTCATAGAGCTGAGGAGAGAGTGGCTTTAAGCTGACATAATCGGCAATCCGTGACAGTGTTGCGTGAATTTATCAAAAATAGCCGGGAGAAACGATACTGTATTATCGTTTCTCCCGGCTTTATACTATTTGCTCGGTAAAAGCAAAATTCCTTTTTTGAGCTTATCGTTATCATTTAAATTGTTTTCCTGCAAAACTGCCTCAGGCGAAACACGGTGCTTTTTGCATATCTCCCACAGGCTTTCGTCATCGTCAGCATAATAGACAGTAAGCGCAGGCGATTTTTTGGGGTCTATATCACTGCTTTCGTCATAAGTGGCGGCGCACACGGTTTTTATATCGCTCAAGCAATACACAACTCCCTGCAGAAGGATATCGCATTTTATATCAATATTTCCGCTTTCGTCAAGCTTTGCTGAGATGTTTTCGGCGCAGGCGTATATTTCACCTTCTAAACAGCAGTTTTCCTGCATTGTATCTATCGGAACGGATATATCCGAACACTTTTCAATGAACACGATTTCGTTTTCTTCCGTTACTGCAAGTATGTTAAATGAAATTTTTCCTTGTGCCGCTGCGGAGTTTTGATTTGATGATATACTAAGGTTTACCGCACAGTTTTGCCATACGTCAATAATATCGTCTATGTTTCTCTCGGTGGCAGGCACGGTGGTCTTGTAAGAAAAAGTTGTTTTTAGTTGTTCGGGATCAAGGGGCAATACAGTGTTTTCGTATTGAACAGACATGTCGTGTTTTGTTGAATATGTATCTGCAAGCAAGGTTACGGGATCTTTGTCAAATGCCATAACTGAGGCTGAAAGCTTGATATCGGTTTCAACGGTTTTATTTTCATTGTCAATTTGTATTCCTATATTGCTCACGCAGGGAACAATAGTGCATTTGCAGTTTTCGTCCGCACCCTCGGCGTCAAATATTTTGTTGAACGGAACTGTATATTCGGCTGACGCACGGGTACTGTTTTCTATATCGGAGACATACATCAGCTTAACTTTTGCCGTTCCGTTTACCATAACCTTGTCTGGAACACATTTTATATCATCAATGATTATACATACATCTTTTTTCAGGACGTTTTCTACAGTAGGACTGTCAGGTGACAATTGGTTTTCTCCGCTTATAGAAAACATATTTTCGCCAAGCCCTTTTAACTGTGCAACAGTTACCTGACTCGTCTTTTTTCGCGCGTCAGTGCCTGAGATATCTGCTGTTATTTCCTTTTCGGCAGGGCATATGACCTTAGCGCAAATGCTGAACGCACCGTGGATATCTATACGCCTTTGAGACAAAGCTCTGCAGTTTACATATTCTGTTTCGGCGGTAGTAAGTATTATATAGCTTGCCGGAATGTTTTTAACATTTATTCTGGTGTTAAAAGGAATATTATGCTCAAAGCAGTGCAAAATATCTCCGTCTTCACCGGTGTAAAATACCGTAACGGCAGATGTGCCGTCTATTTCAAGCACATCTCCGTTTATTGATTTTGAGTTTACAAGAGGATTTATCTTGCACTTTAACACTCTTTTTATGTCAGCGCAGTAATCGGGCATTGTTAAATCGGCGTCTACAGCCTGTTCTTTGCATCCCGAAAAGGCTATTGCCGCAACTTTGATTTTTTGTTTTGTCAATTCGTATTCCATAATATAAGTCAGTCCTTTCGATAGTTTAGTAATTATTATGAAATACAAGCTGAATATATGATAAATCAGAAAAAGTTTTCAAACTTAATGATCTCAGTATCATCTATGGCATCTATCAAAACTTTCATTTTAGCGCACTCCGAATACACAAGATCGTAATTGTTGTTTTTACAGTGCTGCCTTACAGCATAAATCAGACAGCTTACAGCGTCAATTTCATCGTGGTCAAGAAAAAGACAAAGCTTGTTTTTGTCTTTTTCCCATTTCGAATACAATTCTTCTGCTTGCTTATAAATTGTGTTTTTATCTGCCGATGATTCAAGCACCGTTTCGGTCAATTTAAACACATCGTCCATTGCAGAGTGTACAACAAATATTTGCGCCGTGCAAACTGCTGCCGCTATCAGCAGCAGAGCAAAACAAGAATAAATCCTGCTCAATTTGATTTTCCTTTCTTATTCTTTTTATCATTCTTTTCTTTTTCCGTTATTTTTACTGTTCCGCCGGTAGATTCCGTCATAAGGAATATATCTTTAATGTTTTTGTGTTTTTTCTTTATGGTTTTTTTAATGTCTTCTGTTGTGGTTTTTAAGAGAGTACATGATGAGTTGGAAATCTCGCCGTCGCTTACAACAATGACGTCCATATCTCCCTGCGGAATCTGGGGATTGTTTTCTTTCTTTAATATGCTTAGTTTACCGTTTGTTTCAACAATGCCGTAAATTACATCATCAAGAGAGAAAACCTCGTTTTGTCTCAGCTGCTCAAACAGATCTTCTATACTCATACGAAGCATTTTAAGCTCTGTTTGGCATATTTTACCGTTTTCTATTACCACTATCGGTTTGCCGCATACAACGCGGCGTATTTTTTTGTTTTTTATCATCAGAATCGATAACAGGATCTCGCACACCACGAGAAGACAAATGGGAATAAAGCCTCCCATAAGCGGTTTGCCGGGGTTTTCCATAGGTATTGAAGCAATGTCGGATATTAAAAGCGTAATTACAAGCTCAGACGTCTGCATATCTCCTATCTGTCTTTTTCCCATAAGTCTTATGGCTAAAAGTATAGTAATATACAAAAAAAGTGTTCGCAAAATTGTGGTAAGCAATCATATCACAGCCTTTCATAGTATATATTTCCCTTAATTGCAAATATTATTGATATTACCATCAATTTTGTTTGGAAGTGGATATATGAAAACAAAAACGCCCCTTTTTAAAAGCCTGCAGAGAAATATTGATTATATGAAGTCACAGCTTGACGACAGCGCGGATTTTACAGTAAAAGAATTTACTTTAAAAAATGATATAAAGTGCGCCGTAATAACAATGGAAGGGCTTGTTGACAAAAATACTCTCGGGCAAAGCATACTTAACCCAATAATATCCGGTGATATGCCGTGCAGTGATTCTAAAAGTGCATATGAATATATCAGCAAAAACATTGTCGCGATTTCGGAAACTAAAGATATTGATTGCTTTGAAGACGCTTTTGTGATGAGTATGTCCGGCTTTGCGCTTATATGCGTTGATAAGTACGATAAAATGCTTGCCTGCGGCGTTCAGGGATATTCGTACAGAAGTATTGCAGAGCCTGAAACGGAGATAACCCAGCGTGGCAGCAGAGAGGGGTTTGTTGAGCCGATAAAAATAAATATGACACTTTTACGCCGCCGTATAAAAAGCCCTGCGCTGAAATTTGAGCAAATGCAGATCGGCACGCTCAGCAACACATTTATTTGCCTGTGTTACTTAAGCGACAGAGTTGATAAAAAAATACTTGAAAACATAAAGCAGAGACTGAATGATATTGATTGTGAAAATATATT
>JAEEHZ010000016.1 GCA_016281115.1 Clostridiaceae bacterium
CCTGCCTGATCGTAAATCTGGAATGTGTTTATATTGCCGTATTCGTCGGTTTCTTCAAGAATTACAGTGCATCCGCCGTAAATATAAGTGACCTGTCCTCTTAAAACAGCCGAGTCGCCGACATTAAGTTCATTTGCCTGTTTAAGCGTGAGATAGTTTGGGGTAACATCCGTAGTATCATCGTCATCGCTGTATATTACATCGCTTTCGGTTTCAGTATCGGAGTCGATGTGATCATAATGAGCATCTGACCAAATAACATTTATCAGATCGGGGCAGTCGATAAACGGATTTCTGTTACCCTGATAGCTGTATGCCACTTCGTTTCTGTTAAGCTCGTATTCGTCAACAGGATCAACGGCGTTCCACTTTACAAGCGTTTTATAACCGCCTGTGAGAACGGTATCTATTCTGTCGTAAAGCGTTTCATAATGAGTGACCATATAAGCAAATATTCTGGCTATATCACCCTTATAGCTGTCTACAACTTCCATTGTATGGTCGGGAGCCGTATAAGCTATTATATAGCTTGAGTCGTTTCCGTTGCAATAATAAGGTGTGCCGTCGGTCACATAACCGTATGGATAACTGCCGTGCTTGGAGTTATCTTTGTCATATGTGGGTCTTATATGGTGCAGGTCGTTTCCGCCGCCCGTTTTGCCGTAAAGACCGCCGGACTTGGACTGCGGCCAAACGTGTTCTCTGTTCCAAGACGAATTTGTTATATAATCATTTGTATAAAACATTCTTATACCGTCGCGCGTGTCGTTGGCTTTACGCTCCGATCTTTTGTACAGCGCGGCAAGAGAGTTACTGCCCGTACCTGTGTAGCTGGGATGCTTTGCATCTGTACCCTTTACGATGTTGCCGTTAGATACAACACTCTGAGAAGAAGTATAATTAATAAGAGCACGCAGGTCACTTATTACAGTGGAGGTGTCGTCTCTTGTTGCCAGATCCTCAAGACCGCCCAAAACGTCATAATAATTACCCGTGTAATTTATTGTGACCCCGGTGGAATCATTTCTCCCTTCGGCATAAGAATCCGTAACTGAAATTACCGTAATTGACACTATTATTGTCATTACCAAAACTACAGATAACACTTTCCCGGACAGTTTCATAACACTATCTCCTTCGCAAAGTCATCATTGTACTACTATTATATAACTGTTTTATAAAAAAGTCCAGCATTATTTATTATTTTTGTTAAAAATATTTATATATGTATAAATCCTCACTGCAAAGGGTAATTTTGCCTTTGTAATTGTCGGTTTTTACTATATTCTTTAAAATAATATGTTTTTTTACATATTGCTGTCACTTTATGAATTTAAAGCGCAAGAAAATCAGTTTTATAAAAATATACAATTTAAGTATTTTTGATTTTGTTCATCATATATTTATACAGAGGTGAATATTTATGTGGAACAAAATAAAACCGTATGTAATTTCCTGCGCCTTTGCACTTGGCGTTGGAGCGCTTTCGTCACTGCTCACAATGGGAAATATGGATCTGTATTCGGATATAAACCAGCCGCCGCTTGCCCCCCCTGCAATTATTTTTCCTATTGTGTGGACTATACTTTACATACTTATGGGAATAAGCGCTGCGATAATATTTACAAACAGAAGCAAAAACCGCATAGACGCCGACAACGGCTTGTTGGTATACGGTCTCAGCCTTATACTGAACTTTTTTTGGAGTATAATATTCTTTAATTTGCGCGCGTTTTTGTTTTCGTTTATTTGGCTTATAATTCTGTGGGGAACGATTCTTGCCACAATACTTTTATATAGGAAAGTAAACAAGCCGGCGGCTTATCTTCAGATACCGTATCTTTTGTGGGTAACATTTGCGGGATACTTAAATTTTTCAATATATTTACTTAATTGAGCAAAACGCGTGCAGTTTATGTACAAACCGCACGCGTTTTAATTCCGTATTATGAAAATCTACAATTATTTTCTTAACATTGAGCAGTATTTTTAGAAAATTTATCAAAAGCACTTGAAATTATCTTAAAAATCGTTTAGAATAATGTAGATGTTTCAATTCTATTAACTGAAAGGAGAAACAAAATGATCAAGAATTATAACAATGAAATTGAGCAGGCTTATAACGCACTAACCGTTATGGAAGAAGCACAGCGCTGCTTGCTTTGCTTAGACGCACCTTGCTCAAAGGCATGCCCTGCAGGCACCGATCCTGCAAAGTTTATAAGAAGCGTAAGATTTTTAAACTTTAAGGGCGCCGCGGAAACGGTAAGAGAAAACAACGCCTTGGGCTCCATATGCGCAAGGGTATGCCCAACCGAAAGATATTGCCAGCAGGGATGCTCACGCTGCGGAATAGATAAGCCCATAAATATCGGCGGTATTCAAAGATTTGTTACCGATTTTGAACAGCAGACAAATATGGATATCCTTGAGAAAGGCGAACGCAACGGTATGAAAGTTGCTGTTATAGGAAGCGGACCCGCGGGACTTCAGGCCGCAGCTAGCTTGCTTACTATGGGTTATGACGTTGACATCTACGAAAAAAGCGCAAAAGCAGGCGGATATTTAAGATACGGTATCCCCGAATACCGTCTCCCGGACTACATAGTTGATTATGAGATTAAAAGAATTGAAAAGCTCGGCGCAAACATAAAGCTTAACACTACCGTCGGTAAAGATGTTTCTATGGACGAGCTTAAATCAAAGTATAACGCGGTTCTTGTTACCATAGGCGCAAGCGAAGCAAAAATGCTTCCTATGTTCGAGGGCAACAACGCTGTGGAAACAGCAGTTTCTTTCCTTGCAAGAGCAAAAGAAAACAAAGGCAATATAGACCTGCCTGATAATATACTTGTTATCGGCGAC
>JAEEHZ010000171.1 GCA_016281115.1 Clostridiaceae bacterium
CCTGCCGTTGTGTATGGTATATCCGAAATAAGAGTTAAGCACGTCAACATCTCCTCTGTCCCATGCAACTTCTATTGCGTGACGTATGGCGCGTTCAACACGGGAACTTGTTGTCTCGAATTTTTTGGCAACAGACGGATAAAGCTGTTTTGTAACTGCGTTTATTATATCGGGGTTTTCAACCGACATCAAAATAGCGTCTCTTAAATAGTGATACCCCTTTATATGCGCGGGAACGCCTATCTCATGAAGAATTTCGGTTATTTTAAGCTCCATACCGTCGAGTAACGCGTTTTGAGCGGTTGAGGCTTTGCTCTGTTTGTTGCCCTTTGCGAGAAGATGTTTAATCGTCTCACACAAATTATCAAGGCTGTATGGCTTAAGCACAATATATGACGCACCCATGCTCATAACTTCTTTTTGAAGTATTGCGCTGTCAAATCCAGATACTATTATAAACACGGGGCGTTGCTTTAAGTATTCGCGCTCCAGATTTCTCAAAACTCCTACGCTGTCCATACTGCTCATAAACATATCCATTATAACAACGTCGGGGCAGAATTGCTTTATTTTTTCAATAACTATGCTTCCGTCCTTTTTACAAAATTCCGCGGATATACCGTAATCCTGCGGATTGCCGTATTCCGCTGTAAATTCGGTTTTGTCTTCCGTAAATAAAGCTTTTATTGTATTTTCCATTAATAATGCCTCCAAAAATTTATTTGTTGACGATATTTTACCATAAATTGGTAAAATTGGCAATACCTTACAGTTAAAAAATTTAACAAATTTTAATATATTGTAATTTTCGGCTTATTAACTGTTAATAACACAATTTTATAATTGCAAGTGCAATATACGAAAGAAAAAATACACGCCTTCGGAAAAATTCCTTTCGGGCGTGTATCTTTTATAAATTAATTATAATCTCGATTTAAAATCCTCATATCCAAATTCTTTAATAATCTCACACTCACCGTTTGTATGCATTAACGCAATAGAGGGCAACGGCATACCGTTAAAGGTGTTGTTTTTTACCATAGAGTAAATAGCCATATCTTCAAAAACAAGCCTGTCGCCAATAACAATTTCTTTGTCAAAGCTGTAATCGCCGATAATGTCGCCTGCAAGGCAGGTGCATGAGGAAAGCCTGTAATCATATTTTTTCTCACCCTTTAATCCGCTTTCTTTAAGCGGGGGACGGTATGGCATTTCAAGTACATCCGGCATATGACACGCCGCGGAAGCGTCTAATATTAAAATATCAATTTTGTTGTGTATTTTTTCAAGCACTTCGGTTATAAGATACCCCGCGTTGAGCGCGACCGCCTCACCGGGCTCTAAATAGACAGTTACATTATATTTATCCTGCGTATATTTGATAAGCTCTTCAAGCGCTTTAATGTCATAGTCTTCACGTGTTATATGATGTCCGCCGCCGAAATTTATCCATTTCACGTGCGACAGGTATTTTCCGAACTTTTCTTCAACTGCTTTAAACGTGGAGACAAGGTCGTCGGAATTCTGTTCGCACAATGTATGAAAATGAAAACCGTCTATATCTTCGAGCAGATCTTCTCTGAAATTTTGGGCAGTTACACCGAGGCGTGAGCCGGGTGCGCAGGGGTCGTAGATCTCGTGACCGACTTGCGTTGAAAATTCGGGATTTAGTCTTATCCCTATACTTATTCCCCGGTTTCTGCACTTGCTTTTATATTTCTCAAGCTGAGAAAATGAGTTGAACACAATATGCCCGCATATATTACATATCTCATCAAAATCCTTTTCTTTGTATGCAGGGGAAAAAATATGTGTTTCTTTTCCCATGTGTTCGTGCCCGAGCCTTGCCTCATATAGTCCGCTGGCGGTGGTACCGCACAGATATTCCCCGATAAGAGGATAGAGCCAATAGGCGGAAAATGCCTTTTGAGCCAATAATATTTTACAACCGGTGTTATCCTGCACACGGCGCAGAATTTCAAGGTTATTTATAAGCTTTTTTTCGTCTATCACATAGCACGGTGTGGGAAGATCGTAAAGATTCATAAAACTCTCCTCCTCTAATTTTTAAAACTAAGGCCGCCGCAAAATGATTAGTAAAGCGGCAACCCGATTTAACACACCCAAATCGTAGTGACGAACACTGTTTGTCCGCTGTATCGGCTCTCTTGTGTAAAGGGAGCTGTCAGCGCGGCCGACTGAGGGATTGTTATCGAATTTACCGCTCTTTAATCCGATTTTTTGGTTATGTATAGTAACACGTTTCGCCCTAATGCCGGGCGGGCAACTACTTTGTCACGCGACAAAGTAGTCAAAACGCGCCAAAGGGACAGCCTATCGACGGTTTTTCCTTTGGAATCCCTTTCGCGACCACCCGGGGGGCTGCCGCCCCCCACTGAGTGGACGAGATCCCCCTGCTTCGTTCTCGGCAAGTCTGATTATGTCATTTTTTGACTTGTTTAGAGGAAAAGCCAAAAGGCTTCTCCTCCGAGAAGCTGTCGTGTGAGCGATTTATGAGGCGATAGAGACGAACACATATGACGGATGAAGGGTAATTCGGCTTAGCCGCAACCACTTATTCCACCAAAGCGGGGTTTTCGTCCACCACCCACGGCAGACCGTATTTATTCAGCGCGTCCATATAGGGGTCGGGGTCAAATTCTTCTACATTGTATACGCCGGGCTTCTTCCAAATTCCCTGCAATACCAAAGATGCGCCTATCATTGCAGGCACGCCCGTAGTATAAGACACAGCTTGAGAGCCGACTTCTTTGTAGCACTCCTGATGGTCGCACACATTGTAAATGTATATCGACTTTTCTTTGCCGTCTTTAATACCCGTAAATATACAGCCGATATTTGTCTTTCCTACGGTGCGCGGACCGAGCGACGCGGGGTCGGGGAGCAATGCCTTTAAGAATTGTATAGGCACTATCTCTTTGCCCTCATACATAACGGGCTCGGTTGAAAGCATACCCACATTTTCAAGGCAGTTCATATGTGTCAGATAGCTCTGACCGAATGTCATAAAGAATCTTATCCTTTTAATTTCGGGATAATTCTTCGCAAGTGATTCTATTTCTTCGTGGTGAAGTAAATACATATCCTTTTTGCCTACCTGAGCAAAGTCGAATTCGCGCTTTATCTCCATCGGCTTTGTTTCTACCCAGTGACCGTTCTCCCAATACGAGCCGTTTGCCGAAACCTCTCTTAGATTGATTTCGGGGTTAAAGTTAGTCGCAAACGGATATCCGTGGTCGCCGCCATTGCAGTCGAGTATGTCAACGTAGTGTATTTCATCAAAGTAATGCTTTTTGGCGTAAGCTGTAAACACGCTTGTTACACCCGGATCAAAACCTGTTCCCAAAAGCGCGGTTATGCCTGCGTCTTTGAACTTTTTGTCGTACGCCCATTGATAAGAATAATCAAAATAAGCCGTAAAGCCTTTTTCTTTGCAGCGCTTTTCGTATTCTTTTCTCCAGACAGGCTCCCCGGTATCTTCGGGTTCATAGTTTGCCGTGTCTATATAATCCACCTTTGTTTCCAGGCAGGCGTCCATGATCGTCAGGTCCTGATAAGGCAGCGCGAGGTTCAATACCGCCTGTGGTTTATATGAATTAATAAGAGCAACCAGCTCTTCTTTGCTGTCGGCATTTACCTGTGCAGTGGTTATAACGGTAGAAGTTGTGCCTTGCAGCTTTTCTTTAACTGCGTCACACTTTGATTTTGTTCTGCTTGCAATACATATCTCGGTAAAAACATCGCTTCTTTGGCAACACTTTGCAATCGCAACGCCTGCAACTCCGCCGCAGCCGATAATTAACAATCTGCTCATTTTATCAAATCTCCTCTTCTCTGTTCTTCTTCCACAAGCAGGTCTTCAACATATTTGGGCAGCATAAACGCGCCTGTGTGAAGATTTGTTGTGTAATACCATGTCTTTATGCCGCGTTCATTCCAGCGGCGCGCGTTAAAATCTTTTATCGGATGATATTTCTTGGAAGCAAATCCGAAAAGCCAATAGCCTGCGGCGCAGGTAGGAATATGCGCCTGATAAACACGGCTTATCGGAAATGATCTGAATGCCCTTTTGTGCATTGCTCTGCAAGCTTCTTCGTCTTCATCATAAAACGGGCTTCCATGCTGATAAACCATAATGCCGTCGTCTTTGAGAGCTTTATAGCAGCAGCCGTAAAACTCTTTTGTGAAAAGCCCTGCCGTGTGACCGAAAGGGTCTGTCGCGTCATTAATAATCAAGTCGTATTCACCGTGGCGTGAACGCAAAAATCTCAGTCCGTCCTGATAATATATATTTACACGCTTGTCGTTAAGACCCTTTGCGTTGTCGGGGAAAAACTTTTTACAAACCTCAACAAACATTTCATCGGGTTCAACAACGTCTATTACCTCAAGCTCATCGTAATATGAAAGCTCTCTTGCAACGCCGCCGTCGCCCCCGCCTATTACGAGAACCTTCTTTACATCGGGATGAACAGCCATTGGCACATGCACTATCATTTCATCGTATGTGAATTCGTCCTTCTCGGAAAATATGACTGTTCCGTCAGACGTTAAAAATCTGCCGAATTCGGAAGATTCGAAAACATCTATCTGCTGAAAGTCGCTTTTTCCGCTGAACAGTTGTTTTTCAACTCTTATTGAAAGCTTAACATTGTTTGTGTGAAGCTCAGAAAACCAAAATTCCAATTATCCGATCCCCTTTTACAGTAAATTATTTAAGCACGTTAAGGCGCTCAACGGCGGTGTCTTCGGTGCCCTGCATGGAGCAGCCTTTTTCTTTTGCGTATTTTATATAATCTATAACGTCGTCTGTTATTCTCTCACCCGGCGCCAAAATAGGTATTCCCGGAGGATAACACATTACAAACTCGCTGCAAATTCTGCCCTTTGCTTCGTCTATCGGCAAAGATTCCTTTTCTGCATAAAAAGCCTGCTGAGGTGTTGCAACGACCTCGGGCGTGAGGTATTCTCTGCTGAACATTTTCGTATGGTCTTTCTGATAAAGCCTCTTTATATCTGCAAGCGCCCCCACTAGCCTTTCTATGTCCTGAATTCTGTCGCCTATGGAAATATATGCCAAAATATTGCCTATGTCGCCAAACTCTATTTGAATATCGTATTCGTCGCGCAAAAGGTCGTAAACTTCAATCCCGGCAAGACCTATGTCTCTTGTGAAAACGGAAAGCTTTGTGGTGTCAAAATCAAACACGCTTCCGCCGTCTATAAGGTCTTTTCCGTAGGCGTAGTAGCCGCCGATATCGTTTATCTCACTTCGGGCGTACTCAGCCATGTTTATGACCTTTTTAAACGATTCTTCACCTCTGAGCGCAAGATTTCTTCTTGAAATATCAAGGCTTGACATCAAAAGATAAGACGCGCTTGTTGTTTGGGTGAGATTAATGATTTGTCTTACATGATCGGCGTTTACGCCTTTGTTTATCAGCAAAAGAGAGCTTTGCGTCAGGCTTCCGCCCGATTTGTGCATTGAAACCGCAGACATATCCGCCCCCGCTTCCATAGCCGAAACAGGCAGTTTTTCACCGAAATAGAAATGTGTACCGTGAGCCTCGTCAACAAGCACCTTCATATTATGTTCGTGGGCGATCTTGACGATGGTCTTTATATCCGAGCAAACGCCGTAATAAGTAGGGTTGTTCACGAAAACTGCAACTGCGTCGGGGTTTTGCTTTATCGCTTGCTCCAACTGAGAACTCTTTATTCCCAGTGAAATACCTATGTGATTGTTCACCTCGGGGTTAACATAAACGGGTATTGCGCCGCATAGCACAAGCGCGTTTATTACGCTTTTATGAACATTACGGGGCAAAATTATTTTATCGTTTGCCTTGCACACCGATAAAATCATACTTTGAACAGACGAGGTAGTACCGCCTACCATAAAAAACGAGTGTTCTGCGCCGAATGCGTCTGCCGCAAGTTTTTCGGCTTCATATATAACCGAAATGGGATGACACAAATTGTCAAGCGGTTTCATCGAGTTTACATCAAGCCCTACG
>JAEEHZ010000172.1 GCA_016281115.1 Clostridiaceae bacterium
CAATTGATTACGGCAAGGAGACTGTAACTGCGTATTCAGGCAAGTTACCTGTTGTAGAGTACTTTAACTTTACCATAGTCAAATGCTATTCTTGATTCATTGAGATACTAATATCTTTTACTTAGCGCTTGAATAAAAATTATTTAGTCAAGCGTAGGTTTTTTATACTCATTTTTAAACTAAATTGAGGCTTTATGATTTAATGTGACCACTATTAACGTGCAACCGTGGTGTATAACCAATTTATACACATATTTAGAATATTATTGTGGTTTAGTAAAAATTTATCACATATAATACATTCTTAGTTAATCTTTGTTTAATATACTAATAGTTTTATTATTTAACGCCGTGCGGAGGTTGATATCTAACTTTCGCACGGCGTTTAGTTTTGCTTAGAATTTATCTATCAATTTCGCTATAAATTTTTGCATTGTTGTAACATCAAGCATTGTTATTTCGCCGTCATGATTTACGTCGGCGCATTTTTGTTGTTTATCGTCAAATCTGATAAGCTTTGCAATGTATCTCTGTAGATATACAACATCAGTCATTGTTATTAGTTTATCATCGTCAACATCGCCATGGCGGATTGATATAATGCTATTGCTATCACTATTGTCGATAATTATGATTGTTTCGCTGTCTGTGGGCTTGTCATTGTCTGACTGCCTTGTATCGCTGTCCGTAGGTTTGTCGTTGTCGGAATGCGATTTATCGGTATCTTTTTGATTTGTATCACTATCTGTAGATTCTGTCTCACTTTCAGATAATGCAGGACTTTTAGTGTTGATATTGTTTACTGCGAATGGGGTCTCATTTCCTGCTGCATCAAAAGCATAAATGTGTACGGTATACAAGCCGGAGCCTCCGTAATCTGATGTTCGAATAGTATGCGAAAAGCTTCCGTTTGAAGCAGATACAGCATATCCATTAGAACCGCTCGGACCGAAAATATTAAGCCACACTCTTGTTACACCTACATCATCATTTAAATCACATTTTATATCGAATGAGCTGCTACTGATGTTTTCAGCTCTGGCATTACTGATTGTAGGCGCGGTGGTGTCTGTAATAAAATCCGGTCTTATAAAACACGCAACGGAATTTGTTTGCCTTGATGATACTGTCTGAACATATTGACCGCCAACATTCTGTTCAACTGTTGAAAAAGTATTAGCATTTCCGGAAGTAACGATACCAATATGCCCAAATTCTGATATAGCTGGTCCTTGATACCCACCCCATACACATATATCACCGGGATTGGGAGATAGTCCGCTGTAGTAGTTTATTCTTTGCCAACCGGACGGCAAGCTATTCCATGTATAATCACATGCATTGCCGCCCATAGGGCTTACCCCTAAGTATTGATAATAAAAATAGATTAAATCAACACATTGTGCACCCCATTCTCCGTCATAATCAAGAGATTTACCGATTTGAGCATTAGCCCACGCTACTGCATCGGCTTGTGAGTGACCGCCCGTTGAAGCATTTGCTGTCATTTGCACAGGCACCATAGTAAATATGCTTAGTGTAAGCACCAATGCCAACATCAATGAAATATTCTTTTTTAACATACTCATGTTCCTCCATAAAATAAAAAAGTGCGCAGCCCGCAAGCCACGCACGAAAAATACATAGCTCGCGTACTGCGACATACGATTTCATATTTAGCCAAAAGCCATATAGGAAAGTGAGCCAGTATTTTTACCGATATAAAAATACAGACCTTTGGCTAAATAATATGTAATTGTATGTCGCACAAATAATCTAACATATTTTTAAAGTAAAATCAATACTATTTGAAAATAATCTCCTCCAAAATAAAAAAGTGCGCAACCGAAGTCGCGCACCGAAAACGCAAACTTCGATTGTCGCCAAACAAACTAAGCAGAATAGGGATTAACACTTAATACGCCATAATGCTGAGAGAAATTTGCGTTTTTACCAAATTCAAAAGCAAATAGCAGCACTAAGTATAATTTCCCTAAAAAAAGAAAAAATACCCCTACATCTTCATATTTAGTTTGTTTGGCAATGCAATTGTAACATATTTAATTCTAAATATCAAGAGAGCAAACAAAAAATTGTTTTATTTATCTTGACTTTTCTGGCTTTATTGCATATAATAATATTGTACAAATAATTGTACAAATATTTGAACAAAGGAGTGATCGCTATGTTAGCTGTTAATTATTCCACAATTCGCAATAACCTGAAAAGCTACTGCGATAAGGCTACCGACAATAATGAAACAGTGATCGTAACACGGAAAAACGAAAAAAATATCGTTATTATGAGTCTGGAACAATACAATAGTATTATGAAAGCTGCGCGAAACAACGAATACCTTGCCAAAATCGACAGAGGGATAGAACAGCTCACAAAAGGAGAAGGCACCGTACATGAGTTGATAGAGGTTGACGATGAATAAGATTTGGTCTGATATAGCTTGGGATGAGTATTTGCAATGACAGATACTTGATAAAAAAACATTGAAAAAAATAAACGCTCTTATAAAAGACATTGAGCGTAACGGATTGTCAGACGGTATCGGTAAACCGGAGCCGCTTAAGTATCGTAAGGCTTGGAGCCGCAGAATTGACCGCGAAAACAGGCTTGTGTACAATATTGATTCTAACCGGAATCTTTTGATAATTTCCTGCAAAGACCATTATGAAGATTAAAAACAAACAAAAAACAGGGCTGTCATTTTCGACAGCCCTGAGAATTTATATATTCTTAATTTATCAGAAGCTTATAAGCTTCGCAATTTGTCTTTGGATCATTACAACGTCGTTCATACTTACATAACCGTCTTTGTCGGCATCGGCATTGTATTTTTGAACAGAGCCAAGCTTTTCAAGCTCCGCCATATGTCTTTGGATCGCTACAACGTCTTCAAGAGTTATGTTTTTATCGCCGTTTACATCGCCTGTCATTATCTTGGTTTCAACGGCGCTGTGTGACGTGCCGTCTTCAGAGATTATTACGGGCAATATAGCATAGCGACCTTCTGAGCTTGCTGCAAACACAATGTATCTTCCTTCAACGGATGAATCTGCCTTCTTGGCTTTGCCACTGTCTGTTATGCGGTAAACCTCGTAACCTACTGTTGAGCCGGGCAGCGGCTGAATTTCGTTTTCAATCGGCATACATATGATCATCGGAGCCAAAAGAAAAACCGATTTATCGTTCTTTCTCAGCGATATATTATAAATATCCGCTCCTGCAATCGCTTCGGGAGCTACGGTATTATCATCAGATGTGATTATAAGCTCTGCGTCTTCTGCAATATTGCGACCATCTTTATAAAAGGCAACTGATTTGCAGTCGGCAGTGCTTGCCATTACTTCAAATGCTACTTTGTTATTTAAGGCATATTCTTCCATAGCAGAACCTTTGTAGCCCAATACTTTAAGATTTCCGCAATATGTGAACGTGTCTTTGCCTATACTCATTACGCTGTTAGGTACAAACACACTTGTAAGCTTTTTGCACCAGCTGATAGCGCCGTCGCCGATCATTCTCAGTGAATGGGGCAACATAATGAACGTTAGCTCGGAGCAGGAACCGAAAGCTCCGTCATTAACAGAAGTCACTGTTGCCGGAACTTTATAAACGCCCTGCTTCATTTGGGGACAACGGATAAGCTCGGTGGCGCCTTTATTGAAAAGTACGCCGTCTATGCTTGAATATTTAGTGTTTTCTTCAGCAACGGTTATTTTTTCCAAATTTACGCAACCTTCGAAATTTTTATCTCCGATAGATTCGAGTTTTGCAGGAATATTAAACTCCGTGAGCCCTCTGCAATGAGAAAATGCGCCCTCACCTATTGTTTTTAACGCTTCACCAAGCGTTACGGAACTAAGAGCGGAACAGCTGCTGAATGCACCGTCTCCGATTGATGTCAGCGTTTCGGGAAGCGTTATATCTGCAAGAGAGTCACAGTTGAAAAACGCATTGTTACCGATATGAGTTACGCCTTTTTCTATTACGGCTTTGGTTATGCTTTCGTTGAAGAGAAGCCATGGGGAATCTTCATCATCATAATCGTTCATTTCACCTGTGCCGGAAATCGTAAGCAAGCCTTTTTTGTCTAATTTCCATTTAAGATTGTCTCCGCAGGCTCCGCTGCGACCATTATCCAACGCACCTGCCGCAACGCCGAAAGGCAATGCAGCAACAAGAGAAATCGCCAAAACAAGGGATAATACTGTTTTAATAAACTTTGATGACATATTGTTCTCCTCCTGAAAATAATTTTGACGTAAAACCTAAAATACCACAGAATAATGATAACTATAATTTAACATTTGCAAATATTAATGTCAATGTTTTGACGAAATTTCACATAAAATTCACAAATATGTTCTGTTGCTATTGTATGCACCTGCAAATACCTGCGTGTAAA
>JAEEHZ010000173.1 GCA_016281115.1 Clostridiaceae bacterium
ACGGGGATAATCGTGTTTTATCCCGAAAACGGTGTAAGCCCCATGCAAAAACGCCAAATGTGTACCCAAGAGGGAAATAACGTTTCTGTTTGCGCGATCAAAGGCAATTTTGACGACGCCCAAACGGGTGTTAAAGCTATTTTTACCGATGAAAGAATAAATTCCCTTTTGCGTACGGAAAACAAACAGCTTTCAAGTGCGAATTCAATAAATTTAGGCAGACTTTTGCCGCAGGTGGTATATTATTTCTCAGCGTATCTTGATCTTGTAAACAGGAGAAAGATCAAGATGGGCGACAAGGTGAATATCACCGTTCCCACGGGAAATTTCGGCAATATATTGGCGTCTTATTACGCTTTTAGAATGGGGCTTCCCGTAAATAAATTTATTTGCGCCTCTAACTCAAACGATGTTTTGACCGAGTTTATAAACACGGGCGTATATAATAAAAACAGAAATTTCTATACAACTTATTCCCCTTCTATGGATATCCTCGTTTCAAGCAATTTAGAGAGACTTCTCTATCACGTTACAAACGAAAACAGCGAAATGATAAAAGAGCTTATGTCAAAGCTTAAGACCTGCGGAAAATATGAAGTAGACAGCGATATTAAAAATAAGATTTCCGAGCTGTTTTACGGTGCCTGCTGCACCGATAAAGAAACGCAGGAAACCATAGGCAGGCTGTATTCTCAGTCGGGGTATTTGTGTGATACACATACATCCGTTGCGATAAATGTGTATGACAAATACGTAAATGAAACGGGCGATAAAACCCCTTGTATTATTGCGTCTACGGCAAGCCCTTACAAATTCTGCAAAGCTGTTTTGGGCGCAGTGGGAGAAAATGTTCGCGCAAATGAATTCGAAATGGCAGATGCTCTCAACAAGCTTACGGGTGTGGATATACCAAAGCCCATTTCAGAGCTTAAAGATAAAAAAGTGCGCTTTGAAGATTCGATAGAAATAAACGAAATGCCTGATTATGTGACAAAAAACGCTTAAAAGAAAGCGCGGTGAACACTTAATAATGCTTTATACGATCGGAGATCTGCACTTATCACTCGGGTGCGACAAGCCTATGGATATTTTCGGCGGCTGGAACGACTATGTTTCCCGCCTTGAAAAATCTTGGCGCAGGCTTATAACCCCTGATGACACGGTAGTTATAGCAGGTGATATATCATGGGCGATGAAGCTTGAAGAAACATATAACGATTTTAAATTTATCAACTCACTGCCGGGTGAAAAAATCATTTTGAAAGGCAACCACGACTATTGGTGGGGAACAAAAACAAAAATAGAAGAGTTCTTGCAAAAAAACACTTTTAACACAATAAAAGTTCTTTTTAATAATTCTTATACGGTAAACGGAATATCAATAGCGGGCAGCAGAGGCTGGTTTTACGATGTTAAAGACGCAGAAAACAAGAAAGTTCTTAACCGTGAGGCCGCAAGGCTTAATACATCTATTATAGCTGCGGAAAATAAACCGCCGGTGGTATTTTTGCACTATCCCCCGATTTTCGGCGATTACATATGCGACGAGATAATGGATGTTTTGAAACAAAACAGTATAACCCAATGTTATTACGGACATTTGCACGGACGCGCTGCCCACGCAAAGGCGATACAGGGTATATACGAAGGCATAAAATTTAAAATGGTTTCGGCAGACGGTGTAGATTTTACACCCGTGCTTGTAAGATAAAAAGCCCCCATATCCGACAAATTTGAGCGTCGGATATGGGGTCGCCGATTACCGGACCCGGTAATATCCTTTCGTTGTCTGCGTAGCCGGGAAGTGCCGGATCGTATGAATTGAAAAATGCAATAATTGCTCAATATAGAGTCAAAATATTGACTTTTTTAGGGCAAAAGATTATACTATAAAATAAGTTTGTACGTTCGATTTTTAAAAACGGAGCGTTAGAAAACCGCAGGCAGGTGAGAAAATAAGCTGTGTTTATAAATCCTATAATTATTTTGATAACGGTTGCGATAGTTGTTATTGCAATTATGTACTGCATTATAAAAAACACCAATTTTCCCATACTTACGCTTATGTCTATATTGATATTCGGAATATACACTTCTTTTGCTTATCTTATAAACAGCGTTATATATTCGAAAAACGATACGGTTTTTTCTTCAAACAACGCTTATTCGCTTGTAAAATTTATAACAAATATAAAAGAATATTCTTATTCTGCGCTGGAGACGGCATTTTCTCAATACTGTGCCGTAATGAAGATCATTATGGTTGTAAGCATTATTTTTTTGGCGGCTGACATTATAAGGATATTTTTCAAAAGAAAGTGAGTATCATACAATGAAAATTTCCGGAAAAATACGTCTTTCAAGGAGCTTTACCTGCGTTGCCTTGGGATATTTTGACGGTGTGCATTCAGGACATACAGAGGTTATCAGAAAGACGGTACAGTATGCAAAAGACAATGATTTAAAGTCTGTTGTGGTGACATTTGAGCAAAACCCGTCAACTGTACTTAATTTAGAGAACAAAGAGATAATCACGGGCAACCTTGCAAAGTGCGATATTATAGAGTCGTATGGGATAGATTGCTTATTTATGCTGGAGTTTAGGGAATATATGGATTATTCTCCCGAAACATTTGTGAGAGAGGTTTTGCAAAAAAAACTTAAGGCAAAAGCTGTTATTTGCGGATTTAATTACCGTTTCGGCAAGGGCGGCGAGGGTACCTGTGAAGACTTAAAGGAGCTTTGCAAAAAATACGGCATAGAGGCGATAGTTATTCCCCCTGTTTATTACAACGGTGAGCCGATAAGCTCTACAAGGATAAGAAAATGTATTGTTTCGGGAAATATAAGCGAGGCAAACGCTATGCTGGGGCATTACTTTTCCATTGACTCAAGGGTGCTTCCCGGAAGAAGGCTCGGCAAAAAACTCGGGTTTCCCACATTAAACCAGAAGCTTTTGCCAAACGGAGTACAACCTTTTTTCGGTGTTTATGCTTCGGTTTATACATATAAGGGCGTAAGCCTTCCCGCTGTAACAAATGTGGGGATAAAGCCCACTGTCGGCTCAAATATGCCGCTTGCGGAAACGTGGGTCTTCGATAATGAGATAGAGCGAATGTATAATAGAAGAATTTGCGTTTCCCTTATAGATTTTATCCGTATGGAGCAAAAGTTTGATTCTATTGAAGAACTTAAAGCCGCTGTTTTGGACAGCGCCGATAAATCAAAAGAAATTTTAAAGAAACATTTCGGAGATATTGAGAACATAAAGCTATGATTTTTAAAAACAGAGATAAAGAGAGTGTCAAATGGCTAGTAACAAACGGCAGAAAAATGATTTTTCCTACCGTCATACTTACAATTGCCACTATGATCAATGCCTGTACGGGCGTAATATTTGCCCTGTTTTCACGGGATCTTATCAATACTGCCGTAGCAAAAGATTGGGACGGCCTGGTTTTTTCGTTTATAAAAATATGCGTTCTTGTAGTTGTTTTTCTGACTTTGCGGGTTATTACATCCTTTTTGCGCGAGTATATTTCAGCGAGGCTTGAAATCACATACAAAAACACATTATTTGAAAAAATAATGAGAAAAGATTATTCGCTTATTTCGTGTTATCACAGCGGAGATCTGATGAACAGACTCACAACCGATGTAAATGTAATGGCGGCGGAGGCTATGTCGTTTTTTCCGTCCATCGGTGCTTTAGTTGCCCAAATGATATCCGCGCTTATTGTTATATTTGCAATAGATCCGTTTTTTGCCCTTGTTTTTGTTGCCGCGGGAATTTTTGTATTCCTGTTTAGCAGGGTATTTAAAAGATATTCGAAAAAACTGTATAAACAGCTTCAGGACACAGACGGCAAAACACGCTCATTTTTACAGGAATCAATTGAAAATATGCTTGTTATAAAAGCCTTTTCTGAGGAAAGACAGATTTCCGACAAAGCGCTTGAACTGCAGGAAAACAACTATAAAATAAGAGTAAAACGCCGCAGATTGGGCATTGTTACAAGCACGGGTATGTCTTTTGTTATGGAAGCCGGCTTTATTTATGCCCTTACCTGGGGAGCCGTGGGAATATTCAACGGTATGGACTTTGGTACCGTAACGGCAATAACACAGCTTGTAAGCCAGGTGCAGGCGCCGTTTTCGGGCTTGTCGGCAATTTTATCCAGGTGGTTTAACCTTACCGCCGCCACGGAGCGTGTTATAGATATATGTAACCTTGCAGACGAAAACCCTCAGGGCAGGCAACTCTCGGACAAAGAGTCAGAAAGTGTATACAAAAACCTTAAATCAATTTGCTTTGAAAATATTTCTTTCAGATATGACCGCAATTCTGTTTTGGAGGATGCTTCTTTGCAAATCGACAAGGGCGATTTTGTCTGCATAATGGGTATATCCGGTATAGGCAAAAGCACGCTTATGAAATTATTGCTCGGCGTTTATAAGTGCGAAAGCGGAAATATATCTCTAAAGCTTGAAAATGAGGAAAAATTATACGCAGACTGTTATACAAGACCTCTGTTTTCGTATGTTCCGCAGGGCAATATGCTACTCTCGGGAACAATAAAGGAAAACATATCGTTTATGCGCGAAAATGTTACCGATGAAGATATAAACAAGGCAATAAATTTAAGCTGCTGCGACGAATTTATAAGTGAATTTCCGCAGGGCTTGGATACCCTTATAGGCGAAAAGGGAATGGGACTCTCAGAGGGTCAGACCCAGAGAATAGCCATTGCCAGGGCGCTTGTAACAAAAGCTCCCATAATACTTCTTGATGAGGCAACATCAGCCTTGGATGAAAAGACAGAGCAAAAGCTTCTTAATAATCTGAAACAGCTTAATAATATGACCTGTATTATAATAAGCCACAAAAAGGCGGCGCTAAACATCTGCAACAGGCATATAGCGATAGTTGATAAAAAGATAGTTGAAATAAATACCCCTAAACATTAAAATCAAACCAAAATACAAGAGCCGAATTATTTTATTTAATCCGGCTCTTTGTAAATATTATTAAGGCGATGAAATATGTTATTTTATAATTGCTTTACCGACAAAATGATTTCAAACGCTCAAAAGCTTCAACAAGACCTAAACGCACACCCCGAATTGAGCTTTAACGAAAATTATGCAACAAATATAATAACCGATAAACTTAAGTCTTTAGGTATCGAAATTATTGATATAGGCACCGAAACGGGTGTTGTCGGCTTGCTTAAGTGCGCCGTAAAGGACGCGCCCTGCATAGCATTGCGAGCCGACATAGACGCCATAGAGACAAAAGACGGCGCAAGCCATCTCTGCGGACACGACTGGCATACTGCGGCGCTTATTTGTTGCGCGGAATACCTGTCCCAAAACAAAGAGAAGCTCACAAATAATATTGTATTTATTTTTCAACCAGGTGAGGAAACAACAACAGGGGCGAAAACGCTTATAGATAACGGATTGTTTGAAAAGCTCCCGGTAAGACCCGATATGCTTTTCGGACTCCATAACCGTCCCGAAATGCCAAACGGCACGGTGCGTGTGCAAAACGGAGCTTTAATGGCGGCAAAAAGCGATTTTACAATAACCGTCAAGGGAAAAACCGGTCACAGCGGCTCCCCGCACCAATGCATAGACCCGATAGTTGCCGCCGCCGCGATAATAAATGCCGTGCAGACGATAGTAAGCAGAAACACAGACCCATTTGAGCCGTGCGTGTGCGCCGTTTGCTCAGTACACGGGGGAACGCCTGCAAATTTTGCGCCCGAAAACGTTACCCTTACGGGAAGCATACGCTCTCTTAATAAAGACACTCATTTGATGTGCGAAAAGAGATTGAAAGAAATAGCTGAAAACACTTGCAAGGGCTATGGCTGCGATTGCTATGTAGATATAAAAAGGCTTTTGCCGGTACTTTACAACACCCCGGATATGACCGAGACAGCCAAAAATATTGCGCAAAGGGCAGTGGAGGAAGCAAGGATAATAACCGCGCCGCCCTGTATGGGAAGCGAAGATTTTTCCGTGCTTGGAGAATATGTGCCTTATTATTTTTACTGGATAGGCAGTTCTAACGGCGAGGGCGAGCAAGCGCCGTGGCACAGTGAAAAATTTACGGTAGGCGACAAATTTCTGAAAACAGCCGCGGCAATTTTCATTTCGTGCGCTTTTTATGAGATAAAGAAATAATATGAAGATATTAACTGTAAACGAATATTTAAAAAACACATACGGCAAAAAAATGTATAAGCTTGCACTTAGCTGTTCCGATACCTGCCCTAACAGGGACGGAACGACAGATACACGCGGTTGCATATTTTGCCCGAACGGCGCTTCCGACGGCTTTGCGCAGAGCTGTGATATGTCCGTAACGGCTCAGATAGAAAATGCCGAAAGGCTTGTTGCAAACAAAAACAAAAACGGCGGATATATAGCTTATTTTCAAACGTTTACAAGCACATATGCGCCGATTGAGAAGTTGCGAAAGTGTTTTTACGAAGCGGCTCGTCACCCTGATATTGATATAATATCCATTGCCACAAGGTCCGACTGCCTCGGGGATGATGTGATCGACCTTATAAAAGAGATCAACGCCATAAAGCCTGTTTGGGTGGAACTGGGACTGCAAACTATAAATCCCAAAACAGCGGAGTATATAAGGCGTGGGTATTCGCTTGACGTTTACGATAAGGCAGTCCGCGCGCTTAAACAAACAGGCGTGCATATAATAGTGCATTTGATTTTGGGCTTGCCTTACGAAACAAAAGAGGATATGGTGCGATCTGCCGATTATGTGGGTAAAAGCGGCGTACACGGTGTAAAGCTCCAGCTTTTGCACGTGTTAAAGGGCTGTGATCTGGAAAAGGAATATAACGAAGGAAAATTTGAAACCCTGACGTTAGAGCAATACGCGGATATTTTGTGCGAATGTCTGACGGTGCTGCCCGAAAACACAGTAATACACAGATTAACGGGTGACGGCGCAAAAAAATATCTTGTCGCGCCCTTGTGGAGCGCCGACAAGAAAAGGGTAATGAACTACATTAATAAAAGAATTGCCGATTATTAAAAACAGGAGAATTAAAATGACAAAAGAAAAGATAGCGCGAATAAACGAGCTCGCAAAAAAATCAAAGACCGTAGGCTTAACATCCGATGAAGCAACCGAACAAAAAAAGCTGAGAGGCGAATATATAGCCGAAATGAAAAACAGCCTTAAAAATCAGCTTGACAATATCTATATCAAAGAGCCGGACGGCACCGTAAAAAAAGCCCGTAAAACCCAAAAAGACAATTGATTTTAAGGGTGATATTAATGAAATTTGACCACATTTTTATAGATATAGACGACACGCTGTTTGACTTTTCAAAAGCGGAAAGGGCGTCGCTTGAAAACCTGTTTAATAAACACGGCTTGCCTTTTGACGACGAATTTCTCGCAAAATACAGAAAGCACAACTTAAAGCTTTGGCAGAATATTGAGAGAGGCATTTACACTACGGCTGATTTGAGCGAACTGAGATTTGACACTCTTGTTGACAAAGAAAGATTTGATTCTCACGAAGAGTATCTGAGATTCAGCAACGGCTATATAGACGAGCTTGCGTGCTGCCCTTTTGTCTTTGACGACGCCAAGCCCATGCTTGATAAGCTTTACGGGAAATGCAATATGTATATCGTGACAAACGGAGTTACACGGGTGCAGTATAACAGACTGAAGGCTTCGGGCTTTGACAAATATTTTAAGAAGATATTTATATCGGAAGAAATAGGGCTTCAAAAGCCGCTTAAAAAGTTCTTTGAGTATATTTTCAGAGAAGAAAACATTACCGACAAAAGCAGATGTATCATACTTGGTGATTCTCTCACTTCCGATATGCAGGGAGGCAGAAACGCAGGCATTACCACCTGCCGCATTGTCAGAAATAAGAAAATAGAGCCCAACAGCTTATGTGATTATCAAATAACAGGATTAGATGAATTTGTAAGCTTGGTTATGCAAGGTGAGTAAAATGAATTTTTATATACATACATTTGGGTGCAAGGTAAACCAATATGAGTCCGAATATATTGCTCTGTTGCTCGAAAACAGCGGCTTTGAGCGTGTTTTCGAGCCAAAGGCAGATATAATAATAATCAACTCTTGTACCGTAACATCAACAGGCGACAACAAGGCCTGCAAATATATGCGCAGAATGAGAAGGGAAAACCCTGATTCGGTAATTGTTTTAACGGGTTGTATGACTCAGGCGTTCCCCGATGAAGATTATCCCGAAGCGGATATCGTTCTGGGAAATTATTCGAGAAAACAGGTCGCGGACGCTGTATCACGGTTTTTGATATCACATACAAAAATTGTGGACGTAAAGCCGCATAAAGCGTCAAAAGGCGAAGCCTTTGAGCCTATGGCGATTAGCCGTGACGAAGAGCACACAAGAGCGTTTGTGAAAATTGAAGACGGCTGCAACAGGTTTTGCTCTTACTGCATTATACCCTATGCAAGGGGCAGGGTCAGGTCGAAAACTATTGAAGACCTGAAAGAGGAAGTCCAAGGTTTGGCTGAATCGGGATATAAAGAAATTGTTCTTGTGGGAATAAATCTTTCTTGCTACGGACAGGATATCGGCTTAACATTATGTGACGCCGTGGAATGCGCCTGCGCCGTAGAGGGAATAGAGCGTGTAAGACTAAGCTCGCTTGAACCCGAGCTTATGGACGATGAGACTATAAAACGCCTTGCAAAGCAAGAAAAGCTTTGTCCGCAGTTCCATTTGGCACTGCAAAGCGGAAGCACGTCTGTTCTGAAAAGGATGAACAGACACTATACCGCAGAAGAATACTTGAGAATTGCCGAGGCTCTGAAAAGAGAATTTGATAACTGCGCCTTAACAACGGATATTATGACAGGCTTTCCCGGCGAAACGGATGAGGAGCATAAAGAGAGTATGGCGTTTGCCCAAAAGATAGGCTTTGCGAGGGTGCATTGCTTTGCCTATTCACGCAGACCGGGAACGGTTGCCGACAACATGGAAAATCAGCTTGATAACGGACTTAAAAATACGCGCTGCAATGAAATGATAGCCGCAACCGATAAATTAAAGAAAGAATTTTTGAGATCGCAGGTAGGTCTTATACAAACGGTAATAGCAGAAAAATACATAAGCGGAGTACACAGCGGCTATACGCCCAATTACACTTTGGTAAAATTCAGCTCCCCAAAAGATATCTGCGGACAAACTGTAAAAGTAAAACTTACAAAAGCTTTTGACGACTATGTTGAAGGAGAACTCTGTTAAATCAGCTGCTTTGTCTTATTGTTTCAAGCATAAAGGCTACTTCTTTTTCTGTTTCTTTATTTGACAGATATTCATAGGAATACAGGGCAAAACCGTCACATTCAAGTTTTCGTGTGTAGGCTATTTGACGGGCGATGTCGTCCTGTGATTTACGCCATGTGCCTTCATCGCAGTCACTGCCCGATTTATAAAGCGCAAGCCCTATATATAATTTGACATTATCAAGTTTTACAAGCTTTTGCCACTGCTTACAGGTCTTTTTGAACGGCAGATAAGGATTATCGTCATTTGTGTATATCTGCGGACAAAGATAGTCTACGTAACCCGGTATACTCCCCCAGGCGTACACATCTGCACCCATATCAAGGTCATTTTGCACGTTGCCCTGGGGAGAAATGCCGAAAACTACTTCTTTCTTGACGGAATGAACGGTTTTGTAAACATAGCTTATAAGCATATTCACATTAGCCGTGCGCCATTCGTTGAGCGTAAGGGGAACACCGTTTTCGTCAAGTGTTGAAAGATAATTGTCATATGAGCTTTTGTCGTATGCCTTTGCAGTGGTGGGATAAAAATAATCGTCGAAATGTATACCGTCTACATCGTAATTATTCAGTATCTCTTTTACCCCGTTTATTATAAGCTCTCTAACCGAATAGCTGGACGGATTTAAATATATCCCGTTTTCCCATTCAAGTACAGAGTCGCTGTCGAGGCTATGTACGGGGTTTTTGTCCGACAGCTCAAAATTTGATTTATCGCTTGTAACACGGTAAGGGTTTATCCAAGCGTGTATGTAAAGACCGCGGCTGTGGGCGGCGGTCACCATATATTTGAGCGCGTCAAAATCGCATTTTTCGCCCTGCTTACCCGTTAATATATGTGATGTGGGGAAAATATCCGATTTGTACAGCGCGTCGCAAAACGGCCTTATATGAACAATAAGGGTGTTTAAGTCGTTGCTTATAGCGGTGTTCATAATTTTGTTGAATTTATCTTCAAATGCGGATTTGCTTCGATCTTCTGCACTTAATTCAAGGCTCATAAAAGGCACCCACAGCGCACGCATTTCGTTTGTTTTTACGGCGCGTCTGTTATCATCGGAAAAGCCCAACTTATTCAAATTATTATTGAATATAAACGGAGCTTTTACAGCCAAAAAAGACAAAATACATCCTATCGCCGTAACCGCGGCGAATATTTTTATAAATTTTCTCATTTTTTATCCTTCTTTCGGAAAAGGTGATAATATGTTTGAAAAATATCCGTTATTAAAGCCGGTTTTGATATACCTTGCGGTGATAAGCCTTATTTCGGTTATAATTACCGTTTATGACAAAATTGCCGCAAAGCTCGGCAAACGGCGTGTACCGGAAAAAACGCTGCTTTTGTTTTCTGCACTTGGCGGTTCAGTGTGTATGCTTATTGTTATGGAGATCATACGTCACAAAACAAGAAAGCCGAAATTCATGTTCGGTATACCGGCCATAATAGTTGTGCAGATTGCAGTTACGATAATTATTTTGAAATATACGGGTGTTATATGAGCGAGCTTAATAATAAATTAATATTCAACGTGGACAAGGATTATGACGGCAGCGACGTTAAAACTTTCCTGAGGAAAAAGCACGGTGTTTCCTCGCGGCTTATCAAAAAGCTTAAAACGCAGCAAAACGGCATATTGTTAAACGGCGATAGGGTATTTGTAACACATTATCTGAGGAAGGGAGATATTGTTACGCTGAACCTCCCCGAAAAGCAAACAAGCGTTGTTCCGAGTAAAATGGATGTTGACGTTTTATATGAGGACGAATATATAATTGTCTTTGACAAGCCCGCAAATATGACCGTTCATCCCGTTCACGAATATGTAGACAATACTCTTGCCAATTTTGCGATGTATCACGCACAGCAAAAGGGTGAGAGCTATATTTTTCGTGCGGTAAACAGGTTGGACAGAGATACGTCCGGCTGTGTTTTGTGTGCGAAAAACGCTTATACAGCCAATTTGCTGAAAAACAACGTTCATAAAACATATTACGCAGTATGTCAGGGCGATGTAGCACAAAGCGGCACGGTAAACAAACAAATTGCCTTAAAGCCCGACAGTAAGATAGTGCGGCATACGGTAGAAAGCGGGGGGAAGCCATCGGTGACACACTATACACCGGTAAAAAGAGTCGGAAAGCACACCCTGCTTGAAATAACATTGGAAACAGGCAGAACACACCAAATACGGGTACATATGTCAGCTGTTGGTCACCCTTTGGCAGGCGATGACTTATACGGCGGCAGTATGGAACATATAAACAGGCAGGCTTTGCACTGCGGCAAGTTAATAATTGATTTGCCTGCCTATAAAACGCCGATAACAGTGGAAAGCCCTATACCTGAAGATATGAGGATGATTTTTTGTGATAATTGAAAATATGGAAATAACAGTTATTAAAAGCGCAAGAAAAACGGTAGCCATACAAATAAAGCCCGACGGCAAAATTTATGTGCGTGCGCCATTTGATATGACCGACAGTGAAGTGCGTGATTTTGTAAGCGAAAAAACTGATTGGATAAAAAAGACACTGCGTAAATTTGAAGATTTAGAAAAAAGGGGCGGGAACAATATTCCTCTCACACAGCAACAACTAAATGAACTAAAACAAAAAGCTTTTGTTTATATAGAGCCGAAGCTTAAAAAATATGCCGCTTTATTGGGCGTTGAACCTGCCAAATTGACCGTAAGAAATCAAAAAACGTGCTGGGGAAGCTGTTCAAAAAACGGAAATATAAGTATAAACTGCTTTGTTATGCTTATGCCCGAAGAGGTGATAGAATATATTATTGTACACGAGTTGTGCCACTTAAAAGAGATGAATCACTCAAAGAAATTTTGGTTGGAGGTAGAAAAAATTATACCCCACTATAAAAATATCAGAAAATGGCTTAAAGAAAACGGATCCCAAATTATGATGAAAAACGTACGGCAATAAATAAAAACACGGTTTTTATGTAGAAAATGCCAAAAAATAACGATTAAATTTGTTATATTTTTTGTTGACAGCTACAATATTTTTTGGTAAAATCAAATAAATTGTGGGTACAAATTATTTGTGCCCTTTAGGAGGTTTTATAATGAAAAAAATTCTTGCTGTATTATTGGCGGCGATGCTCGTATTGTCATCGTCAATAACGGTAAACGCAGAAAGCATCAAGGATATTTTCGACACGGGCAGCACAGACGCCGCCCCGCAGGAAAGTATTATTGAGCTAGAAGGCGAGAAAGAAGAAATATTAGGCCTGAGCGATTCGGGCAAAACCGGAAAAACCAAATCGCGCGGTTCGATAATTACTTGGGATTGCGGTGCAACTCAAGGTACTGTTACCGCACAATATGACGAATCTACCGGATTTCTTACGGTAAGCGGTACCGGTCCAATTAAAGAATACGGAGCTTCTTATGAAGTTCCTTGGGCCAATTACAGGTCCCAAATAACCCGTGTGGTTATAAATGAAGGTGTAACAACACTGGGAAAGAGTTGCTTTAATGATTGCATAAGATTGGCCCGCGTAGAGTTGCCTTCTACCGTTAAAGCATTGCCTGCCGGCGTTTTTTATTCCGATCCCTCTCTAAGTGAGATCGTCGGCAGTGCTTCAATAGAGAGCATAGGACAGGATGCCTTATATTCTTGTTCTTCGTTAAATTCACTTGATTTGTCCGGTGTTAAAACATTGGAAAACCTTGCTTTGAGAAACAGTAGTTTAACTTCCTTACATTTTTCAAACAAACTTAATTCTATCGGTGATCAAGCGTTTGTTGGCTGTTCAAAATTGGAGAGCATTGTTATTGACGCAGATAATAGTTATTACAAAGCCGTTAATAATGTTATCTATACAAAAGACGGTAAAACTTTGATTTTATATCCCGCAACAAAAGTTAATCCTGTGCTTGATTTTTCCACATTGGAAAGCAGTCTTGAGAGAATAGCGGGTTATTCGATCACAGGAAACGCAAATATAACTGAAGTAAGGATTTCTTCAAATATAAAAACAATAGATACGTATGCTTTTTACTCAGACACTAACCTGTTAAGGATAATTTTTAACGCGGGTTCACAGCTGACGGTAAGCAGAGCGATTAATTCAAACTGCCAAAAGTGTAAGACTGCTGTTATTGAAGGCAATAATGTGCCGAAATTCCAGGGTGTACTTGACCCGGTTGTAAATTATATTTTTAAGAATGCCGACTCTGTTTTTGCAACAAATCAAATTAACACAGTATTTCGTAACAAAACCTTTGTAGGTTATTCCCCCTCTACCGCAGAAACTTTTTATAACAACAATGTAGGCCAACAACCCACAATGAATTTCTTGTCCATTGGATCCTCTATTACTGTTACTTTTAACGCCAACGGCGGAAGCAATGCGCCTTCCGCAAAAGCGGGAACAGCAGGCGGAAACTTTACCATTCCGTCTGATACTCCTACACGTAACGGCAAGACCTTCGGCGGATGGGCAACAAGCTCTTCTGCAACAACCCCGGAGTATTACCCAAATCAACAGGTTTCTGATTTTGTTCAGGACACCACCCTGTATGCGGTTTGGCTTAATAATTTTACAATAGCATATAACGCGAACGACTCCGCCGGACCTTCCGCGACAAATGTACCTGATTCACAAACGGGAAGCAGCGGAATGCGCGTGCCTAATACAATTCCCCAGAGAACCGGATACAGCTTTTTGGGCTGGTCTTTAAATAAAACTTCAACTTTGGGACAGTATCAGCCGGGAGATTTGCTGATGCTTACAAAAACCACTATTTTATATGCTGTTTGGCAGGCTTCAAGCACTCAGGTTAAATATTATATGAACGACGGTACCAATAACGTATTTACCATGCAAACTATGGCGCCCGGTCAAACAGTCAATGTTACAACTGACAAGCCCACACGCACAAATTACAAATTTATAGGTTGGGCTAAATCATCAGGCGGTAATCCTGTTTATTACGGCGGAGAAACATTGAGTGACCACACTTCCAATACTATTAATCTATATGCGGTTTGGAGACTTTTATCTTATACCGTTACATACAGCCAGGGCTCATACGCAGCGCAAAATATGCCTTCGCCTAACACAGCCACAAAGCAGTACGGTGTACCGCTTGCTATAACAAGCGCCGAACCCACAAGAGAGGGCTATGTTTTTGCAGGCTGGTCTGAAACTCAAGATCAGACGACTTGCGGCTATTTTTAC
>JAEEHZ010000174.1 GCA_016281115.1 Clostridiaceae bacterium
CCTACATCGGTAAAGTACAGCTTTTCTGCGGCGGCAGTGTCGTTGCCTGTTGAGGTAAGCTCACTGAACAAAACGTAATAATCAAACCAACCGTCACTGTCACGCTCTGACAAAACACCTTTAGAGGCTGTCTCCAAGCTTAAATCAAGCACAACGTCTTCACAGAGGACCGTCCCGTTTTCATCTTTTAAGCAAAACAGCACTTTACCTTCATTTGTTGTATATGTATAAGAAGGCTTAAATCTGAAACAAAGCGCTTTGCTTTTTGATTTCCAGTTATTTACACGCTCAATATTCCAGGTGCGATTAACAAGATTTGTTACCTCGTTACCGTTGCCCGGGAACGCATATTTCATTTCTGTTATCATTTGCGCAAGGCTTTCTCTGCAAGCTTTAAGATTAGCCGAAGTAGCCTTTCCGTCATCGTAATTAATATCATCGAACATTGTATCATACAATGCGTTTAATCTTTGCTCATATGAGCTTACGTCAACGCCCTCCGCCTTAAGCTTGTCTATATAGTCACCCGCGATATAAAGATAATCGTAGTCATCTGCGCTTTCTGAAATGTTTTCAACGCGTACGCTGCTTGAAAACCAACCGTATCCTCCCGTTGACGGGTCACATTTGTTTTTGTCATTTAAGAGCATATAATTGGGGTATACGAGCATACCGTCATCGGCAGCCTGCTGATAGTTGCACGGGTTTACCCAGGGATTATTAATGGTTTCATTTTCATATATATCCAAGTTTTTATAATAATCTACTGCCCAGTACACTTCTCCCTTTATACCCAGCTTATACTGCTGCCAACGGTTTATTCTGGCTATGGCTACGGAATTTGTGGTCGAGTGTGAGCCGTCTCCTGCATCATCGCCTGCATTTTGATTTATCATATATCCGGGCAGGGCTGTGTCATATTTTGAAAAAACACAGCCGTACCACCAGAGGTTCAGATCCGAGTCTGTTTCCAGAGCTCCCATCATAGCATCATAGTCATGGCCGCGCGCTGCCACACGGTCGGAAAACTCGTTAAACAGTGGACAATAATCCTTTACGGTGTAATCATCAGGTATATTATACTCTACATCTGTGCAGACTGAATTACCGTCTGTATAGCCTTCCGGATATACGTCTGTTATTGTTTGTGAAAATCCTGTCATATTGAAATATTGCATTCCGTGATACAAAATGGGTAAATAAGACGTTTTACTTCCGTATGTTTTTTTGTCTGCTACAGAAGTAGTGGCAAAGCACATAATGCTATCCAAAGACTCTATAAGCTTTTCCTTAATTTCCTCTGAAGGATAAGTGTCATCTATATACTCTTTCACAGCATCTCTCGTACAACTGAATATATAGCTGTTCATTAAAACGTTTTTCATTAAGTTGAGGTCGGTTGCGTCGGGTTCATCCTGTCCTCGCAAATGAGCATATTCAAGCAAGTCTACGCCCGTTTCAACAGATTTGTCCGCCAATCCCTTAAGCACCGTCTGCAAACCCAGTAAACCGTAAACATTGCCGCTTGAACCGACGTGCTTTTGATCGTACTGAGAAATAAACCTGTAACCTCCCTGTTGAATGTAATAAGGATTCAGGCTGTAATACGGAGTTTTGCTTGTGGTAACATGTGTATAAACGCTGTTTACATAATTATTAAGATCTGAGTAAGAATAGTTTCTCGCATAAGTTATTGTCTTGCCTGTTCCTATTTTTTTGTTATTTAAAAATTGAGTTATAAGTTCTCCATGGGTATCTACACTCAAACCACTTGTCGCCAATGTATCCACGTCTTTTCCCAAATAAGAGCTTAAACGTGTAACATTTTTTGTCTGCTGCGGTAATTCAAAATCATATACCGTAAGCTTCATCGGCAAATCTTGAGCGACGCCGTCGCATGTTACGGTAAGCGTTGCGGTGTATGTCCCCGGTTTTGTTCCCGAAGGAACATCAACGGAGAGCCAAATACCCTGGTTGTTGCCGTTAGTCGTGTCCAAGCGATTATAGCCCTCGCCCACTGCCATATTATAGTCAATAAGGGCGTCGGGATACCAACCCAGGCCAGTGTACATTGCAGAGTTAGAGGAAGAGTAAACCAGTTTGTCAACGTTTACATACCACTCAAAAGCTTTATCAAGTTTATTCGCCGGTATGGTACCTGAACTGCCGATAAAATCAGTAGAAGATATTGTAATGCTGTTTATATTTTGAGTGGAATTTATGATTATCTGCGCAGACTCACGCTCGTTGGCAGCTGCGGAAAATTCTATCGGTGAAGATGTACTTATAGCCTTAAGCTCACTGTCAACGTAATTGTTTTTCTTTATAATTTTTGAGTTGGGCAAAGATTTGATAGTTACATTGCCTGCCGCATATGCTGTAGGCGATGATAACACACCCATAGACACAAGCATCGTTATTGACACCAAAAAACTTAAAGATTTAAATAACAACTTTTTCATTATCTCACTACCTTTGATAAAATTATTCTTTACACAGTACGACGTCCGGAACAAATAGTTTTATAACTACGCCCCCATTATTGTAATACACTTAGGTAAATTATATCTTAATACGCTGTAAAAATCAATATATTTACTTAAAAATATGGTACATTTACATAAAACTTAAAGGCAAAAAGCAACGACCCCCGAAAATCGCGTAAACCAGCGACTTTCGGGGGCAGTTAAATTATTTATCTATAGGCTTCATTGTGGGGAACAGCAATACGTCTCTTATAGACGCGCTGTCGGTAAGCAGCATAACAAGTCTGTCTACACCAAATCCCAATCCGCCCGTGGGGGGCATACCGTACTCAAGTGCGGTAATATAATCATAGTCGACCTCGGATTTGCAATTGGGGTCTGCGGCTTTCTTTATGGCTACCTGCTTTTCAAAACGCTCTTTTTGATCTATGGGGTCGTTAAGCTCGCTGAAAGCGTTGCCGTATTCCGTAGCATTAATAAAATACTCAAAGCGCTCTGTGAACGCAGGATCATCGGGCTTACGCTTTGCAAGCGGGCTGTTCTCAACAGGATAATCATATATAAATGTGGGTTGAATGAGCTTTTCTTCTACAAATGCGTCGAACAGCTCTGCAAGCACTGTACCCTTTGTTGCGTCTGCGGCAACCTCTACATTGTGTTCTTTGGCACATTTACGTGCGTCTTCGTCAGTAGCCCAATCGTTATAGTCGCAGCCGCTGTACTTCTTGACTGCCTCAACCATCGTAAGGCGCTCCCAGTGTCCCATATCTATCTCTATTCCCTGATATGTTATAACCGTGCTGCCGCATATTTTTTCCGCAAGCGATTTATACAGTTCTTCCACAAGGTCCATCATACCGTGGAAATCGGTAAAGGCTTCGTATAACTCTATTGTTGTAAACTCGGGATTGTGCTTTGTGTCCATTCCCTCATTTCTGAATATTCTGCCAACCTCATAGACCTTGTGCATACCGCCTACTATAAGCCTTTTGAGGTAAAGCTCGGTTTCTATGCGCAAATACATCTCCATATCGAGAGTATTATGGTATGTTTTGAAAGGACGGGCAGATGCGCCTATCTCTATCGGTAAAAGTATTGGAGTATCTACCTCCAAATAGCCCTTTGAGTCAAGGTATGCGCGTATCTCACGCAATATCTGCGAACGCTTTATAAACGTGTCGCGTACCTCGGGGTTAACTATGAGGTCAACGTAACGCTGACGGTAACGGGTGTCAGTGTCCTTTAAGCCGTGGAACTTTTCGGGAAGCGGCAACAAGGATTTCGACAAAAGCTCTATGTGCTGTGCGTGTATGGATATTTCGCCTGTTTGTGTTTTAAACACAAAACCTTTTACACCGATAATATCGCCTATATCCCACTTTTTGAAAGATTTATAATCTTCCTCACCTACATCGTCGCGTCTTACATAAAGCTGTATGTCGCCTTCTCCGTCGCGGAAACCCACAAAACTTGCCTTGCCCATAATTCTGCGGCTTATTATTCTGCCGCCAAGGGAAACTACCTTACCCTCGTATTTCTCAAAGTCGGCTTTGATTTCTACCGAAGATGAATCTGTTTCATATTTTGTTTTTATAAAAGGGTCGCAGCCTGCTTCTCTCAAAGCCTGAAGCTTGTCTCTGCGAACCTGTAATATCTCGCTTAAATTCTGCTCGCTGTTTTCGAGCTGTGCAGTGTTGTTATTTTCACTCATATTATCATTGTCCTCTCACAAAACTTACAGCAATTCAAGAATCTTAAATTTTACCAAGCCCACAGGTATCTCAGCTTCTACCGTATCTCCTGTTTTGGCTCCGAGCAAAGCTCTGCCGATAGGCGACTCGTCAGATATCTTACCCTCAAGAGGGTTGGCTTCATTTGAGCCCACAATACTGTAAACACATTCTTTTTTGCCGTCCATTTTTAATACTTTAACGGTAGAGCCAATGTGAACATGTTCGCTGCTTAAGGTTGAGCTGTCAAGAACTTTAGCGTTTTTGAGCGTTTGCTCAATTTCGGCAATTCTAGCTTCAAGTATTGCCTGCTCGTTTTTGGCGTCGTCGTATTCGCTGTTTTCGGATAAATCTCCGTATGATCTTGCAATTTTGATTTTCTCTGCCATTTCTTTTCTTTTGACAGTTTTACATTCTTCAAGTTCTGCCTCTAACTTTTTCAGGCCCTCTTCAGTTAATATAAATTGCTTTTGCATAATTACATCACCTTTAAAATTATTTTGTATAGAGCTATACATACTTGTGTATTATATAAAAATCGGATAACAATGTCAAGTGATAGACAAAGGAATTTTTGTTTTTTAACCCACATAATATTTAAATATCACTTGTATTTGCTTATAGGCTGTGGTAAAATGTGCGAAACGCTTTGTTAAAGACGGGAGATGAACAAAACGACAGCTTTAGAACTGGTTTTAATATCTGTCGGGCTTGCTATGGACGCCTTTGCGGTATCTGTTTGCAAAGGCTTGGCTATGAAAAAGATAAATTACACACAAGGACTTGCAACCGCATTTTCATTTGGCTTGTTTCAGGGTGTAATGCCGCTGATAGGCTATTATTTGGGGGCAGGTTTTGAAAAATACATAACGTCTTTTGACCATTGGATAGCATTTGTGCTGCTTGCATTTATCGGCGGAAAAATGATTTTCGACGTGATACACGATAGCTCTGACGATGATATGGCAAATGAAAAATTTGATATAAAAAATTTGCTTATGCTGTCGCTTGCCACAAGCATAGACGCACTTGCAGTCGGAGTTACATTCGCCTTTTTGAAGGACGGTAACATACTGCTTTCGGCGGGAACAATTGCAGCAATTACTTTTGTTGTTTCGTTTTGCGGTATAATAATCGGAAATTTTTTCGGCTCCAAATTAAAAAACAAAGCTCAGATCTTCGGAGGAGTAATATTGATTCTGATAGGATTAAAAATCCTTATTGAACATATTTTAACGGAATAGTACAAACGGCAGCTCGTCTTGGCTTAAGACAGCTGCCGTTTTTTATATTTGTTTATTCGATTTTTATTTTGTTTACCCGCTCGCACCTTACCGTAACGCGATACTGTCCGCCTATCGTACAGGTAAATAATGAGAGATCCGCCTGCCCCGATGTCATTTCCTTAACTTGGTCAGGCTCAAGCGTTTCCAGCGCAAAGACCTTATATTCAAAAACATTGCCGTCCATGTCTACAAGGTTTACGGTGTCGCCTATAAGCAATGATGTAAGTGCGCCGAAATGCTTTGTGTAGTTGTGCGCAGCTATAACAAGATCGTCTTTATATGCCGAGCCGCTGTATCTGCAAGGGGCATATTTCAGGTTATCGTAGCTCCATTTGCTGATTACGGGAAGCTCTAACTTAAGCTTAGGTATTTTTATAACCGCAACGTATTTTTTTCCGTCTGCGCTTTTTTCCGGCATAGGCATATCGGGGTTAAGAAGATAATCGGGGTATTCAATTCCCGTACCGTCAAAGGAGTCATTTACCCCTGTATTATCATCAATCGAGCCGTATCCGGGTATTTGTCCAGACAATGATTTGATTGCATCGCTGACATAATCACCCGCGCGCGTGTCATCGTAAAAATTATATATCGTAAGAGAAGCGGCAGATATCAAAAGCAAAACGCCTAGTGTAATAAAGAATTTGTATAATATTTTTTTACCTTTGCTTTTCATTTTTTATTCCTCTGCGCTTAATTAACAAACCTACGATTACAAATAACAATCCAAGCGCGATCATCATAGGCACAGGCCACCAGAGCACGCCTGTTTGAGGCAAACGTTCATTTTGCGAGTCGGATGTAATATCATTATTTTTCGGATTATATGAGCTGTCGGTTGAAATTTCACCGTCGGAGTTTGCAGGTCTATAGTCAGTATCGGATGTAATTTTACCCTCAGAATCAGTTGTCACAGTTTTATCGGTATCGGTCTGCGGTTTGTGCCCTGAACCGCGGTAGGTGTTTGTAAGCCTGTAAGTATTGCCGAACCAAACTCCTGCCGACATATATCCCTGTATGTCTTCTTCTGCTATTACCCAATTAGACCCTCTCGACAAACGCTCCCATGTGTGCGACCAACGGTTACTTTCGTTTAGTGTTACACTGTTGTAAAGCTTTCCATCGCAATATATGGAAACCTTGAGCTCTTCCGGCTGTTTTTCCGGATTATTACCGTTATCCCAAACCTTGAGTACGTGAATGTCGGTGTACGCATCCGAATCTGATGAATCCGGAACTTTTATTCTCTCGGGTTTCGGGTTTGTTGTAATATCGTAATTCCAGTCATATTTTTCGCTCACACGGTTAGGTAAACCTATCAGGTACGGTGCTGCAGAATAAAGATATCCGTCATATTCGCTCTGCAAGGTGGCGATAAGATATAATCCCGATGCAAGGTTTTGGAACCTGCACTTACCCGAGTCATCAGTAACACCCGAATACCCGGGAGACACACCGTCACGTACGGCATTTCCGTATAAAACATTGGCTGCTGCCATACGGCTCTCGTCGTCCGAACTGTTTATATCCACCGCGTAGCCTGCAAACGGACCGCAAAGCTCAAAGTGAGCATCGTCCGTAAACTCAGCTACCTTAAAAATATCAAATTTGATTCCCGGCAGGTATTTGCCGGAATATATATATTCGACTGTCAAAGAGGAATCTTGCTCATGCGGCTTTAGATCTGCGGCATCAGCACTTAAATGTACAAACATAAATGAAAAAGCCAAACAAAGGCAAAGTAAAACTGCAAATGCTTTTTTGTTCATGAACATTTAATATCACCTCTTTGATTAACATTTTGTTGCCGAAAGGCTAAACAATATCCCGATTATCGTCTGTGTTGTTTAAACCGTTCTTTTTGTTTTTCCTTTTGTTTTTGTGTTTCCTTTTATTCTTTTCCGATTGATTATTACTATCAGAATTCAAGCCGTATAGTCCAAGCGCTTTGCGAGACTCCAAGGCGCGCTGCATTTCTTTCTTTTGGCGCTTGTCTTTTAATATAACATGAATCAATAACCACAACAATATAGGTATAGCCACAATAGGCGCGATTATCATAGGCTCAATTTGAGTGGCGTCTGCAGTTACGCGTATATTTGCAGCGTTTGCCTCGTTTTCTATTCTGTGTCCCCTTACAAGCAGTCTGTGGGTGTTAATTCCGTAAGGCGTACAGGTAAGAAGCGTAACATAGTCCATACCGGGTACTATTTTAAGGTTTTCTATATCATCGGGCAGAACAATAAGTATCTGATCGACCTCATATGTCAATGTTTCGTCAAGTATTCGTATTATAAAAGTATCGTTAACACTCAGCTTATCAAGGTTTGTAAACAGCTTTGCGCTCGGCAGTCCTCTGTGTCCGGATAAAACGCAATGGCTGCTTTCGCCGCCTACGGGCAATGAAGTCCAGTTTATATGGCCTACAGAATTCTGCAAAACACGGTCTGATGTCCCGTGGCATATCGGCAAGGTAACGTCAATAGACGGTATTTCTATATACCCCATTACACCGCCGCCGTCAACATTAAGCTGTTCCTCATAAATTCCGAGCTGACGGTCGGTAAGCGAAAAAGTTTGGTTTCCGCTCAGATTTTTATTATATTCTATTGCATTGTTTAGTATTCTCTCATAATCCGCGTCGTCCATTTTTGCCACGAACTCTGCATAGTTACTTATAACACGGGATGATCTGAACGAGTTCCAGTAATCGCTTATTGTGGGATACAGCATAATTCCCAATCCCAATATAAAAACGCATATAAGTATTATGGTTGACGTGTTTTTCTTCTTTTTGGGTTGTGACTCTTTGTTCTTTTCGTTTTGGGATGTAGCTGCCATAAGCCTACCTCTTGTAATGTATTTGCCGATTTACGCTTTAAATCGTATAAAACTTTATACGGTTTAAACCGTAAATTTGCCTTGGTGGGTGCGCCGGATAAAAACATCCGACGCACCCAAGCATTAACTGAAGCTAAATATAACAGTTTAATTATTTAGCGTTTGACATTCTCTTCTTTGTGATAAGAAGGATAGCTGCGCCAATAACGAGTATACCGCCTACAACATAGAAGATAGTTGTACCGATGCCGCCTGTTGTGGGAAGCTCTGCGCCCTTATGGTTCTGAACTGTTGTAGCAACAACGGGAACAGGTGCTGTTGTTGTAGTTGAAGAACCGCCTGTTACCTCAGTTTGGGTAACATTACCGTCTGCATCGTAGTAAGTTGTGATAGTTTCTGTATAGGTTGATGTAGACTCAAGTGCCGCTGTTATGTCGATCGGGCTTGCAAGCTTGTTGTATTCTGCAGGAGCCTGTGTTTCTGTGATAGTATATGTACCTGCATCTACACCCTTGATGATGATAAGACCGCTTGCAGGTGAAGTAACGAGGTTGCTTGTAGATTCTGCATCATAGTTGTAAACGCCTGCGTCTGCAGTTGCTGTTACGTTAACTGCGTTGCCGTCTGCATCTTCAACAGAGAAGATTGCGCCTTCGAGAGGTGCGCCTGTCTCGTCAACCTTGAGGATTGCAAGAGCGTATGTATTTGTTACTGTTTCAACGTCGCTTGATTTGTGATATTCTGTATCTGTTTCTGTTTCTGTGTCGTTTTCTGTTCTGTAATCGATGTTAGCGGTATTCTTGTTACCGTCAGCTGCGATCTCAGCGCTTGTGTTAAGAGTTGCGTCATATGTAACTACCAAATCAGAAGGAGAATCATAAAGGAATTGGTTGTTAGCGTCATCATACATATCAATAGTGATCTTAAAGCTGTGGTCGTCTGCTGCGTATGCAATTGTGTAATCCTCATCTACATCAAGTTCGCTGTCACCAATATAAACTTTAAGTGAGGTTTTGTCATAGGTGAGACCTTCGTCAATCGTATCGTTTACGAATACTTCTACAATCTTGTCTGTGCCGTCGTAGTTAGTTGTTGTACCTGTAATTTTGTAGCTTATTGTGTCACCGTATCTTGCAGAGCTTAAAGTTGAAGTTAAGTCTGTATCTGAGCCGTGTGTTACAATAACCTTATCACCGATGTCCGGACCGCCCTGGTTCTTATCAATAACATTAACTGTGGGGTTGTTTGTATCAAGTGTTACGGTAGTATCAAGTGTAGATGTAATGTAATAGTAACCGAAATCAAGACCGCTGAATGTAACCGTATCAGTTGATGCTTCTACCGGACCTGCTGCAGCAGTGAGTAAATCAATGACATTAGCTTCGAGCCAATCAGCAATAGCTACGCCGTCTGTTTCTGTTGTTGTTACGTTGTAAACATTCGTAGTTGTTGTTTCGTCAAGTGTGAACGGGCTGCCTGCAGCTGTTAAAGCAGCGTAAACAGCGTCACTTTCACCTGTTTTTGTGTAGGTGTAAGATACTTTTGAGTGATCGTTTGCCTCATATGTTGCATCAAATATCTTGTAAGCAGCATAATCTTCACCTATGGTTGCGTTTGTGATGGTGATAGAGCCTGTGGTGGGTTCTTCGGCGGAAGCTGTGATCGTCATTGCGAAAATAAGCATAGCCGCCATAAGAAGCGCTAAAATTTTCTTTGTTGTTTTCATTGTCATTTCTCCTTTACAATAAAATTATTTAATAATATATTTGTTTGTGATATATCGCCACGGCGCAATTTATATTTCCTTTCGCCGTTTAGAGGGCAGATTTAGAATCTCTCCCTCCTTTCGCATTTGCGCCTCAGCATATATCCGCACATCAAAGCGGCGGCAATTAAAGCCAATCCGCATAATGTGTAAACATGTGTGCCAATTCCGCCTGTCATTGGCAGCAATATACCGGAACGGTTAATAACCGTCATATTTACAGCATTGTCGGCATGTATATACTCACCGCTGAAATCGTCGGGAGTTATCGTATTACCTGTGCTGTCACAGAAAACAACGGTTTCGTCCGATACTCTGAAATATATTGAATCTTCGGGCAGCTTATAGCCCGGCAATGAAGATGTTTCAGTAAGGCGATATAATTTATTTATCTCGAAATTGGGTATTATAATATAGCCGTTAATATCGGTTATCAAGCCCTGAGAAATATTCTGCCAAGCATTGCCTTCTCTAATGTCTAAGTCAAATTCAACTCCCGCAAGGCTCTGTTGTGTCAAAACTCCCTCAACTTCTCTCTGAGAAACCTTGTGAAGTCTTACCGTATAAGTAGCGGGTCGCCACTGGGCATAAAGCACGGTAACATCTTCTGTAAGAGTTATCGGGTTGCCGGGGCTGTAGCTTGTACCGGTGCCGTCTGCCATCGTGTTCCAACCGTCAAACATAAAGCCTTCTTTTGTATAATACTGGCTTTCGTTAGCGGTATTATCCCACACTGCCGCGTTTGCATAACGGGCATAAACAAAGCCTGTTTCGTTTGGATATTGGGTATCGGGAGTTCCTCCGTTTGGATCATATTTAAGATAAACAGCATTTTCGGGACTTACCCACTGTGCTATAAAGGTCATACCCGGCATCCACTGTGAAAGTATATGGTCGCCCGGCTGATAAACGTTAGAGTTATTATCGAGTAACCATCCGGCAAATAGCTTACCCTGCGTATTTGTAAGATCTGTTAAAGCCTTAACCGGAACACGGGAAGTACCCAGTGTATATTGGTCGTTATCCACAGGGGCGTTTGCCTGTATACCGCCCTGCGCGACATTGGCGTTATACATAACCCACGGGTTATCGTTAAGCCACTGGCCGTATACCTTTACTACCCAAGCATATCTGTCTGCATATTGATTATACTCCCATACACCGTATTCACCGTACATAGGTATGTTAAAGTCAAATCTGCTTTCGTAACCGTAGTCACTGTTTGTCCATACCCAATAGTCGGGGGTTACGGCGGCAGGCGGCGAAACATAATCACCGTTGCTGAAATAGTGCCATTCAACCGGTGTTTCGGAATGCTCGGTAGAATAAAACTCGATAATATTATCTGTTATCCTTTCCCATTTTGCAAACAGCATTACACTGGTGTTATCTTCGGCTGTAGCAATCATACTGCTCCAATCGGCATTAGTGTATACCTCACCGTAAGAGTTCATCCAGCCCACGAATTTATAACCGGGTCTGGTAAGATAAGGATGCTGCTCATTGTTCGGCAAACCGCCCTGATAATCGGCTATACTCTGACCGTACATTATGTCGGCGTAAGAGAGTGTATCGTCATGTCCGTCGCCGTCGGCATCATACATAAAATCGAAGAACACATTAACATTTTTTCGAGGGTAATAAAGAATAAATGCGTAACCCCAAGTGGACGGGTCATATGTTCCGTTTTCTCTGTAGTACTGTTGATAATTACTAAACAGAGTGTTAACCGAAGTGCCACCGATATTACCGCTGAGCTGTCTCGATGTGCTTGAATATGAATACCTATTTGATGTACCGGATCCGCAACCTACTATTTGCTTAGGGTTCCAAGTATTAGTACTTGAGTACAACAAAACTTGGCTGTAGCTAGTGTCTACCTTATATGACTTACCACCAACGGTGAAGTCGGGCGTTTCGCCCGGCAGACATTCAAAGGCGTACATTAACGCGTACGTGTTGGTGCTGCTAAATCGTGCTGTAAACGTACAACCCTCGGTAGCGCGTCCCTTTGTGCCCCTTCTAAGATAGCCGTACAGTGCATTCTTTACACGCGAAGCTTGGTCTAAATCATTTGTATTGGCATTATTTGTACTATTGGCATTCGAGGTCAGCCAAACATATATTTTATTGTTGCCCCTTGAAGTAACCCATGTTTGCAGCGGGTATGCTGATGTTATATCCTGCTCATATTTTAAATCTTTCAGCACGAACACATTGTTTCCGTTTGATGCGTTTGCAGCTGCCGCAGTATACTCCCAGGTTATACCGTCGGGTGTAACGCCTGTTGCGCTGTAGTTTCCGCTTCGCGTTGCGGTTGTTGTACCTGTCAAGTCACCGTTTTGGTTTAACAAATACATATTCATATATCCGCCGCTTGAACTGTTGGGTATATTAAACGTGAGATCGATCCTTACTCTCATATAATCAAAGTGAACAATTGAGGTACCGTTGTTCAAAATCGGTTCTCTGCTGTAAGGGTATGTTCCCTGACCGAATACATCTGTCCAATCTGTAGTATCTGCATCGTTAAAGAGGAAATAATCGCTGTATACATCGGGAACTGTTGCCTGTGTTGTATGGTTTGCGTCCGTATAAACAGGATATTCTACACCGTTAAGTTCACTGTAAACTGTATGTGTTGTTCCGTTGGTCTTTACCTTTATCACTGAGCCTGCCATTGCATACCAATAGTGGTCGTTACCCAGTTTTAAATAATCTGCAGTCTCAAATCCGTTATCATCCGGCTTTTCAATATGAATAACAGGTATAAACGGTACGTAAGTAGCTTCCCATTTCGCATAATAGAATTTATTTTCAGTTATCGTTTGTACACCGCTTACAGGTTGTGTTAGCTCTGCATCAGCGTACCAACCCTCAAAATGATATCCCGCGCGAACAGGCGTGTAATCATCAAGGTCAACTGTTTCTCCTGTAATTACATTAATAGGAGGAATACGCTCGCCGTTTGTTACAAATATAACTCTGCAAACGTCGTTTACGCCCGGCCACAGGTAGAGGTCACAGGCTACAGAGCCGTCGCCTGTCAAATAATCTGTCATATCGCTTACGGGTGTTGTAAAATCATACTCCACGGTGCGGTTACTGTCTAAGTACCACTTGCCGTTCCATTCCTGACCTGCCGGGGGCTGAATTTGCGGTCTGTATGGGCTAATTGTTCTGCCTTCGCCTATCAGGTATGTTACAAGCACCGTTTCATAAGAATTTCCTCTATCAAAGTCGTAAAAGTAAACATAGTAGCCTTCGCCTTGATGTCCCCATTTAGCATACAATACCATATCGTTAGTAATAGCTGCATTTGCGTTAAACGGTGTTGTACATTCTGCATCTGTATACCAGCCTTCAAACGGCACGGCAATATTGTAATACTGACCTTTCCAAACGGGTGTAGGCACATAATCAAGTGTGTGTCCATACGGTACCGACACATCTTCTAAAGGCTCTATAAAATCATTATATATACCAAGGTTAAACGACACGTTTACTGATTGCGCCCAGTGGGCTGTAAACGTAGTATCCTCGGTTATATTCATATCCGCAATTTCCTCTGCGGTATATAATGTACTGTCATTGTCTTTGGTCCAGCCTACAAGCACATAGTCCTCTCTGGTCCAGTCGGACGGTATATCGGAAAGCTGTACGCTGTCGCCGCTCAAAGGCAACTGCACAGATACATCCTCGTGAATATGAGCAGAATCCTTGAAGGTAACATATACGCCCGGCAATCTGTCAACATGCTTGTATATTACCATATTGTTTGCACTGGAAGAAGACGTGCTTCTGTAAAATCTGGCAGCGTTATAGTTAGTGGCAGCATAAGTCAAATAATAGGTTCTTGGCATAAAACCACTGCTTCTATAACTAATTACCCAGTTTCCGGAATTATATGTCAATGTAACCGCAGCCGAAGAACTACCGATAATATTATCACTGGAGAGCCTGAAGTATCGCGAACTATAATTAACATTTTTCACCTGACTTGAATTTCCGGTAGAGGTAAAATTCCACTGATACTGCTCGTTATCCACACTGCAAGTATAATAACCGTCATAACCGTCGACGGTTGTAAATGTGACCTCGGTATCGGTAGCAGTTGAGGCCGATGAAGAAGTCAAGCCCATTGCGTGACCATCCGCGGAAACTATCATATAATCGGCGCTTGTATCATCAATTGCCGTTACCTTTATCCAATATCCGCCGGAAGCGCCTCTTAAAGTAACGCCCAGAACGGCATTAGAATAAATAATATCATTTGTTGCGTTATCATCACGAGCAAAAGCATTGGCGGTGTGGGAGATATCATGAAGATCCTCATCGCTGGTTTGAGCTTCTCCCCTGCTACGCATACCCTTGCTCTTAACACCGCGCAAACGGTAATAAGTGTTCAAAGCCTCGTCAGTGGCTTCTGTTGAATATTCTAAATAATAAGCATCCTGTATATCTGTCCAGTCGGTTGCGCCGTCTGAG
>JAEEHZ010000175.1 GCA_016281115.1 Clostridiaceae bacterium
CCTTGACGCTGTTTGTGCTTGGGGTTATCGCAGATAACCATAACCTTGCCGTTACGCTTGATTATCTTGCACTTTTCGCAAATCTTTTTAACAGAAGGTCTGACTTTCATTGTACAAACATTCCTTTCTAAGATAATTAATGCGATTACTTTGTTCTCCAGGTAATGCGGCCCTTTGTAAGGTCGTAAGGTGACATTTCAAGTTTTACCTTATCACCCGGAATAATTCTTATATAGTTCATTCTTAATTTGCCCGAAATGTGGGCAAGAACTGTGTGACCGTTAGGAAGCTCTACCATAAACTGTGCGTTAGGCAATGCTTCTGTTACCGTACCTTCTATTTCGATTACATCTTCTTTAGACAAAGCTTTACCCTCCTAAGATTAATCAGATCTGTTTTGATCTTTAAATACAGCAAGTGATTTTTTTAACTGACGGTTTGTTTTATATTCGTCCTTTTGCAAAACGGTTTTTGTTAAAGCCAAATGAATGAGCTTTTTCTTTTTGGGCTTTTCCAAAAGTCTTTGTTTGCCGTCGCAAATGTACGCGAACTTTTCGTCATAAGCCGTTATTACAAAAACCTGTCCTTTGTCGTGCCCCGCGCGTGAGAACACTATTTGTCCTTCCTTTATCTCCATTATGCGCCTCCGTTTATTCTGCAGAGGTTAATATAACGGGACCGTCGGATGTTATTGCTATCGTATGCTCAAAATGCGCGGATAACTTTCCGTCGACCGTTACCGTTGTCCAATCGTCATCAAGCACTTTAACTCTGTGAGTGCCCATATTGACCATTGGCTCAATGGCAATAGTCATACCCTTCATCAGTCGCTGACCTCTTCCGGGAGTTCCGAAATTAGGTACGCTTGGTTCTTCGTGTAACTTCGCACCTACTCCATGGCCGACAAAATCACGTACCACCGAGTAACTGCGAGCTTCGACATACTCCTGAACAGCACTTCCGATATCGCCGAGACGGTTGCCCTCTTTCGCTGCTTTTATACCGAGGAACAAGCTTTCCTTTGTTGCCTCAAGCAGGGCTTTTGCCTCGTCGCTTATATCTCCGCAGGCGAAGGTCCATGCGTTGTCGCCGTGATAACCTTCGAAAAACGCGCCTACGTCTATGCTTACGATATCTCCTTGCTTTAGTATCTGTTTTCGTGAAGGTATGCCATGGATAACCACATTGTTCACAGATATGCACGCACTCGCCGGAAATCCGCCATATCCGAGAAACGAAGGCTTGGCGCCTTGTTTCTCGATATATTTGCGAACTATTGTGTCAAGCTCTGCGGTGCTTACACCGGGCTCGACAGCTTTTCCGGCAAGAAGCAGCGCTCTCTGCGCTATTCTTCCCGCGTCTCTCATCATTGAGAGCTCGCGCGCCGTTTTCAGTATTATCATAGCCGATTACTCCAATGCTTCAAAAACAAGCTTGGTAGTATCTTCTACCTTATCCTGACCGTCAATTATCCAAAGCTTATTTTGAGCTTTGTAATAATCTTTAAGCGGTTCAGTTTCTTTATGATAAACATCAAGACGTGATAACACCGTGTCGGGATGGTCATCCTTGCGTTGTATAAGGGTGCCTGCGCAAGTGTCGCAAACTCCGTCTGCCTTGGGCTTTTTGTGCTCAAGGTGATAGCTTGCGCCGCAATCTGCGCAAACACGGCGTCCAGACATTCTGGCTGCTATTTTCTCATCGGGTACTTCTATATCTATAACCCTGTCAATAACAACACCCATTTTATCCAGAGCCTCGGCCTGAGGAATGGTTCTCGGAAATCCGTCAAGTATAAAACCGTTTGCACAGTCATCACAAGCAAGTCTGTCTTTGATTATTCCGATAACTACCTCGTCGGGAACGAGCTTGCCTTCATCCATATAAGATTTGGCTTTCAAGCCCATCTCCGTGCCGCTTCGTAACGCTTCTCTTATGATATTTCCCGTAGAAATTGCGGGAATATCAAGCTTTTGGCAGATTTTTTCTGCCTGGGTGCCTTTGCCTGCACCCGGGGCGCCTAACAATATGATATTCATATATATCTCCTGTCTTTATCTTATCAATCAAGGAAACCCTTATAGTGGCGCATCATAACCTGAGACTCCAACTGCTTGGTAGTGTCAAGAGCAACACCAACGAGAATTATAATGGATGTACCACCCATTGAAAGACCGTTTAAGGAACCAATCTTTGTATAAATAAGAGGAACGATAGCTATAACAGATAAGAACAACGCGCCAATAAGCGTGATTCTGGAAAGAATTTTTGCTATAAAGTCGGTTGTCGGCTTACCGGGACGGATACCCGGGATAGTACCGTTATTCTGACGGAGATTGTTAGCCATTTCTATCGGATTGTACTGAATTGTTGTATAGAAATACGCAAAAGCGAGTATCAGTATGAAATACAAACCGATATATATCCAGCTTGATGACTTAAAGGCGCTGAGGAATCCGTTCCAGAAGGAGCCTTGGCTTCCTTCGCCTGTGAACAAGCTGATAGTTGAAGGAATTGAAAGTATTGAGCTTGCGAAGATGATGGGAAGAACACCGCCCATACCAACTTTGATTGGCAAATGGCTGGCATTTCCGCCATACATTTTTCTGCCTACAACACGCTTTGCGTATTGAATCGGGATTCTTCTTTCGGCGTCGTTCATAAATACTATGAGCCATACAACCGCCAAGAACAATACTATATAACCGAGCACGAGGAATATATATTGTGATGCGCCGTCAAAACCGTAGTTCCAGTAGCTGCCCAATGCTCTGATTGTAACAGGCAATCTGGCAACGATACCGGCAAACAAGAGTATTGAAATACCGTTTCCGATACCGAACTGGTTGATCTGTTCGCCCATCCACATCATTATCGCCGTACCGGCTGTAAATGTGAGGATTATGGTTGCGCCTGCAAAGAAAGCAAACGCGCCCGATTTGGCATAAGACTCGATTACATTACTTCTGAAAAGGAAGATATAGAAGGCTGTACCTTGAATAAGTCCCAAGCCAACCGTAACATAACGGGTGATAGTGCCTATCTTCTTTCTGCCCTCGGTTCCCTCTTTCGCAAGTCGCTCAAGAGCAGGAATGGCAACTGTAAGCAGCTGCATTATAATTGAAGAGTTGATGTACGGGGTAACGCTCATTGCAAACACCGTAGCGTTAGAAAAAGCACCGCCCGACAATGTATCAAGATAACCAGCCAAGGAATCGTTCCAGGCGTTTGACGCGTCTTCGCCTTCTTGACTTGATACCGAAGAAGCTCCCATTACCTCTTTAAGAGCGTCCATATTCAAAAACGGAACAGGAATAACAGAACCGATTCTGAACGCGATAACTATGAGTAATGTGAAAAGCATCTTTTTACGAATGTCGCCGAGCTTCCATGCGTTAGCAAGTGTCTTGAACATTATACCACCTCAATCTTTCCGCCTGCAGCTTCTATTTTTTGCTTTGCAGATTCGGAATAAGGTAATTTTGCTGCTTTTGCCTTATTTTTCTTCTGCTTAGAGAATGACATTGGATCATCTGTAAGCTTAGAAAGCTTAACTGTAAGCTTTTTCTTGAGTTCTCCGTTTCCGAGAACCTTAACTCCGTCAAAGGAGTTCTTTACAAGACCGATCTTTCTGAGAGCTTCTGTATCTACAACTGCGCCGTCCTCAAATCTGTTAAGGTCGTCAACGTTGATAGAAACGATCTTTTTAGCAAAGATATTGTTAAAGCCTCTCTTAGGAATACGTCTTTGCAAAGGCATCTGACCGCCTTCAAAGCCGGGACGCATACCGTGACCTGCTCTTGCCTTTTGACCTTTATGACCTTTGCCGGCTGTTTTTCCCCAACCGGAACCGTGTCCACGACCGATACGCTTTACGTCCTTTTTGGAACCCGGTACCGGTGAAAGTTCATGCAACTTCATTTTTCGCACCTCCTTGCTTACGCTTCACTTACCTCGATGAGGTGGAGTATTTTTGCCACTTTGCCTTTTGTCTGGGCATTATCGGGCTGACTTGTTGTGTCGCCGATTTTTCTGAGACCAAGACTGTTGGCGGTTGCAATTTGGTCCTTTTTACAGCCGATAAGACTTCTTGTCAGCTTAATGTTTATATTAGCCATAATTGCTACCCCCTTATTACAATATTTCTTTCACGGATTTGCCGCGAACAGCAGCAACCTCGTCTGCTGTACGCAATGCCTGCAAGCCCTTAAGAGTAGCTCTTACAACGTTGCAGGGATTGTTTGAACGCAAAGCCTTTGTTCTTATATCCTTTATGCCTACTGCTTCAACAACAGCACGAACAGGACCGCCGGCGATAACACCGGTACCGGGAGCAGCGGGTTTCATTAAAACTCTGCCTGCGCCGTATTCGCCGATTATCTCGTGAGGAATTGTTGAACCCTTAAGAGAAACCTTCATAAGGTTTTTCTTTGCGTCTTCAATACCCTTGCGGATAGCGTCCGGAACTTCGCCTGCCTTGCCTATGCCAAAGCCAACTGTGCCGTTACCGTCACCAACAACTACCAAAGCAGCAAACTTGTAGATACGTCCGCCCTTAACGGTCTTTGATACACGGTTGATGGTAACAACTCTTTCTTTTAATTCCATTACTGATGCGTCAATATTAGCCAAAGTTAACTTCCTCCTTATCCTTAGAACTTGAGGCCGCCCTTGCGAGCGCCTTCGGCCAATTCTTTGACACGGCCGTGGAAAATGTATCCGCCTCTGTCAAAAACGACTTCGGCTATTCCTGCTTTTGCAGCTCTTTGTGCGATGAGCTCGCCAACCTTGTAAGCTGCTTCTTTGTTTCCGCCGTTACCTGCAATTTCCTTATCAAGTGTGGAAGCTGCGGCAAGAGTTACGCCCTTAACATCGTCTATTACCTGAGCGTAAATGTTCTTGTTGGAGCGGAAAACGTCTAAACGCGGACATTCAGATGTGCCGCAGATCTTGTTGCGTACTCTGAAATGACGCTTAACACGGGCTTTATTTTTATCAGCCTTAATAACCATTTAAAATCACTCCTTATATTATTTCTTACCTGCTTTGCCTTCCTTGCGGCGGATATATTCGTCAACGTACTTAATACCTTTGCCCTTATATGGCTCCGGAGGACGTTTCTCTCTTACCTCGGCAGCAAACTGACCAACCTTTTGCTTATCAGCGCCGTTGATAATGATTTTGTTGGGGTTGGGAACCTCTATTGTTATATCTTCTGTATCAAACATTTCTACAGTATGTGAATAACCAAGGTTCATAACGAGCTTGTTACCCTGCTTTTGAACACGGTAACCAACACCGTTTACGTCAAGCTCTTTCTTGTATCCCTCTGTTACGCCGATCATCATATTGTTTATGAGTGAACGTGTAAGACCGTGAAGGCTCCTGTTGAGCTTTTCGTCGTCAGGACGTGTAACTGTGATCACCGCACCGTCTATATTAACAGACATATTGGGGTGAATCTTCTGAGTTAAAGTACCCTTGGGTCCCTTGACTGTTAAAACGCCGTCGTCCAAACTAACATTTACTCCGGCGGGAATATTTATAGGTTTTCTTCCAATTCGAGACATTTCAGCACACCTCCTTACCAAATAAACGCGAGAACTTCGCCGCCAACATTCTCTTTGCGTGCCTGACGGTCTGTCATAACACCCTTAGATGTTGAAATAATGGCAACTCCGAGGCCCTTCATAACTCTCGGCATATCCTCTACGCTGCAATACTGGCGTAAGCCGGGCTTAGATACTCTCTTAAGACCTGAAAGTGCGGGAGTTTTACCCTCACCGTACTTAAGTGTAACTCTTATTATGCCTTGCTTACCGTCTTCGATAACGCTAAAACCTTTTACATAGCCCTCGTCTGTAAGAATTTGGCAAATAGCCTTTTTCATATTAGACGCGGGGATTTCTACGGAGTCGTGCTTAGCGCTGCTCGCATTGCGAATTCTTGTAAGCAGATCTCCTATTGTATCTGTAATTTGCATTCCGCTTTACCTCCTTTGCTAAGCCTTACCAACTTGCCTTTTTAACTCCGGGAATTTCGCCCTTGTAGGCTAATTCTCTGAAGCAAATACGGCAAATACCAAACTTGCGAAGGTAGGCGTGGGGTCTGCCGCAGATCTTACATCTGTTATATTGTCTTGTGGAAAACTTAGCAGGTCTTCTCTGCTTAATCTTCATTGAAGTCTTTGCCACAACAATCC
>JAEEHZ010000176.1 GCA_016281115.1 Clostridiaceae bacterium
CTTTACTTTACTTTACTCTACTTTACTTTACTTTACTCTACTTTACTTTACTTTATGGAATTATGTCAACATTTTTTGAGATTATGTTAACATTTTCTCTTTAAATGTTGACATTTTGCCACGCAAACAGGCGTTTGCGCGGCAAAAGTTGTATTTTTAAAAATTTGCACACATAAAATATGCTCAGCAAAGTTCGCCTTCCATATAATCATCATGGGCTTTTATAAGTCTTACCGAGACGACCTTTCCGCATATATCCGTATCGGATTTGAATTTTACGAGAGTATAATTCGGCGTATATCCGCTGTGAACTCCGTTTATATATTTTTCCGCTATCACCGTTTGAGTCAAACCAACCTGAGACTGCAAAAACTCTTTTTTCAGCTCATCTGTCATGGCTATCATCTCGTTGCAGCGCTTATTCTTTAAGCCGTTGTCAAGCTGGTCTTCCATTTTATCGGCAACGGTTCCCGGTCTGCGCGAATACGCAAAGCAATGCACCCTTGCAAAGCCTGTTTTTTTCGCAAATTCCATGCTTTCCTCATGCTCCTGCTCTGTTTCGCCGGGAAAACCTGTCATAATATCGGTGGTTATTGCGCAATTGTCAAACGCTTCTCTCAAATCGCACACTATTTTATAATAATCCTCTGCCGTATAGTGCCTGTTCATGCGTTTCAGCACAGAGGAACTGCCGCTTTGAAGAGCAAGATGAAATTGCGGACACAGCTTCGGTTGAGCGGCGAGCCTCTTTATCACAGCCTCATCCATTCCCTCGGGTTCCAAAGAGCTTAACCTCACACGTTCAATTTTATCCACACTGCACGCGCACTCAACAGCATCACACAGGTTAAGCCCCATATCCTGCCCGTAACACGATAAATTAATGCCCACAAGCACTATTTCCTTATATCCCGCTTCCGCCAAACCTTCAAGCTCTTTTTTCAGATCATCCAAGCTTTTTGAGCGCACACGGCCGCGCGCATACGGGATAATACAGTATGAGCAAAACCTGTTGCAACCGTCCTCTATTTTTACAAACGCCCTTGTGTGTTCTTCATCGCGTTTAATCGCCATCGGCTCAAAAGCTTCTCCCCTGCGCTCAACGTGCGGTTTTATATCAACTATCCTCCGGTGCGTTATCAAATACCGTGATATCGCGTCAATAACCTGACTGCGCGAATAATTACCCAGAACAACGTCTGCCTCAGCATATTCCTCATCGGGAAAAGCCTGCGTCATGCATCCGGTAAGCACAAGCACACAGGATGGATTTTCTCTTCTCATCCTGCGCATATATTTATGCACCTTGTTATCGCCTGTAGAAGTAACGGTACAGGAATTTATGATTATTATATCGGCTTTCGGTTCAAATTTGCGCTCGAATCCGTTGTTTTCAAGAAGCGTCGCCATATATTCGGATTCGTAAAGATTGACCTTACAGCCAAACGTATGTATATAAAAATTCATTAACTATCCCTCGTTGTCACATGACTATATCAATAAACTCATCAAGGCTTCTTATCTGATGATCGCACAGAGGATTCTCTTTTATCCGTGAGCCTTTTCGTACTATTCTGCACGTTGTGATACCTGCATTTCTTCCGCCGAGCATATCGGATGTAAGCGAATCTCCCAGAATAATACACCTGCTCTTGTCGGTTATATTCTCGGCATTAAAAATGTATTCAAAGTATTTTTTCAGAGGCTTGTGCAACCCAATTTCTTCCGATATGAAAACTCTCTTAAAATACCCTGACAGCCCGGATTTTTCAAGCCTGCTGTATTGCACTCTCGCAACACCGTTAGTCACTATGTACATATTGCATTTGCCGTAAAGCTTATCAAGCATGGGCTTTGCATCATCGAACACAAAAGGACAACATGCCAGCTCGTCAATATACCCGTCGCTGAATTTTAAATATTCTTCATGGGATCCGAATCTTGATTTATCCACAAGCCCGTCAAACCTCAGCTCGCTCAGATCATCGGTAGTATACACGCCCTTTTCTATATCACGCCAAAGCTTTAAATTATGCTCACGGTAAATCGACAAAAATTCATCGTCAAAAGGCAAACCGTTCTTTTCAAAAAGATTCTTAAGAGACGCTTCCTCAGCCATTGAAAAATCGAAAAGCGTATCGTCTATATCAATAAAAATATTATCATATTTCATCATATCACCATTACAGAGCAGTATATTATTTCTCGCCGTGGCTTTTTACCTTTTTGATACTGCCGTCCGGCGACTGAATATACATATTGTCAAGCTGACTCTTAAGACTTTGGCGCATTTCGGCGATGTATTCGTTGCGCAGAGTCTTTTGTTCTTCAGCCTCGGCAGGCGAAAGCTTCTCCGTTTTTGCTTTTTTTGCAAGTTCGTTTATTCGCATCACTTTTTCTTTAGTCATATAATAAGTCCTCTCAGATTTATTCACCGAATTGTTCTATAGCTTTATTTATATAGTTGAGAACACGCTTTTTGTCACAGCTCCACAATGGCGCTGTCAAATGCTTTTTTGCACCGTCACCCGTAAATCTGTGTATCAC
>JAEEHZ010000177.1 GCA_016281115.1 Clostridiaceae bacterium
GTTTGAAAAACAAAGCCTATGGAATGATTACGGTAGGCGTCCCAATCCCTGTTTTTGTACTCTTTTGTTGTTTTTCCGTTGATAATAAGGTCGCCTTCGGTGTAGCTGTCCAATCCGCCGATGATATTGAGCAATGTGGTTTTACCGCAGCCTGACGGACCAAGTATTGACACAAATTCATTTTCTCTGAAATTAAGGCTTATTCCGTTTAGCGCGTGAACATCTTCAGATCCGGTTTCATACACTTTGGTTATGTTTTTAAGTTCAAGCATATCGCATTCCCCTTTCATATATAAGCAAACCACATTATACAATTTGTATATTTAAATTTACCCTCTGTATTTTTCCATCATCTGTTTAAACAGTTCCTGACACGAAGGCGGTGTATAGGTTATGGCGTTCGCGCCTGCTTCAATGGTTTTCAGAATTGATTCGGGAGTTTTGCCGCCGGTCGCTATTATGGGGATATCGGGAAAATTCTTACGTATTTTTGCTACTACATCGGGTGTATCAGCTGCGGCTGCCACATTCAGAATAGATGCGCCTGCCGCTATTCTGTCTGAAATATTTGTATTGCTGTCCGTGACCGTTATCGCAACGGGGATATCCACAGACTCTGCTACCGCAAGCAAATTAAGGTCCGAAACAGGAGAATTAAGCACAACGCCTATTGCGCCCTGGCTTTCTGCGTCTTTTGCAAGTGATATGGTTCTGAGCCCCTTTGTGGTTCCGCCACCCACTCCGCAAAACACGGGAATATAAGCAGATTTAATTATCGCTTCACTTATTGCAGGCTGAGGTGTAAATGGGTATACGGCAAATACCGCGTCTGCATTGCAGTTTCTGATTATGGCTATATCTGTTGTAAAAACAAAAGATTTAATTCTTTTACCGTAAATAACTATACCGCTTGCCCTGTATGCTTCGTCGGGTATTCTGAGAATATTGTGCCGCAGCTTGCTTTCTATCTGCGGTGATAATTTTTTCTCTTTGGGGGTCATAAATACTCCTCTTTCTTCTATGCATTAATAAATAAAACGGGTCAATCGAAAATACAGATCGATCAACCCGAAAAAGCTTAAATACCTGATTATATAGAAATCTCCAGAGCCATTTTATAAAGATCTTTGTCAATAGTCTTTTTCATATCAAGGGCTTCGTTGATCTCTATATCTACAATTTGGCCTTGCTGCATGGCAACAATCCGGTTTCCCTTGTTGTCTCTGAGCAATTCTACGGCGCGGCTTCCCATTCTGCTCGCAACAACTCTGTCTCTGAGCGTTGGAGAGCCTCCGCGCTGCACATGGCCTAAAACAGTACCTCTTGCTTCTATTCCTGTCGCTTCCTGTATTCTTCTTGTAAAATACTCTAAGCCGCCGACGCCCTCGGCAACTATTACTATAAAGTGCTTTTTGCCTGTCTTTTGAGTGTTGAGCATTTTTTGTATAACATCTTTTTCGAAATTGAAAGGTATCTCCGGCACCAGTATTGCGGTTGCGCCAACTGCAATTCCTGTTTTAAGTGCTACATCTCCGCAGCGTCTGCCCATAACCTCTACTATTGAACAACGGTTATGAGATTGCGCCGTGTCTCTGAGTTTATCTACCATTTCCATAGCAGTGTTCATTGCCGTGTCAAAGCCTATGGTATACTCGGTGCAGGCAATGTCGTTGTCTATTGTTCCGGGAATACCCACCACCTGTATTCCTTCAGCCGAAAGCTCTCTTGCACCTCTGAAAGAGCCGTCGCCGCCTATTACAACAAGTCCGCTTATTCCGAGCTTATTACAAAAAGCCGCTGCCTTTTTAACGCCCTCTGATGAGTTATATTCTTCGCTTCTGGCTGTATAAAGGCAGGTGCCGCCTTTATGTATAATATCGGAAACACTTCTCAAATTCATTTCAACAACATCGTTTTCGAGAAGTCCGTTATATCCTCTTTTTACGCCTATAACCTTCATACCGTTGGCAATTCCGGTTCTTACAACGGCTCTTACCGCAGCGTTCATACCCGGCGCGTCGCCGCCGCTTGTTAATACAGCAATAGTTTTCTCTGACATATGTATATAACCTCCATAACTATTAATGCCAAACAATGCCTATTATATTATAAATAACCGTATATAATCAAGTCTTAACGAAAAAAAACACCAAAATATCAGTTTGTATATTTTTTACAAAATATTCAGTCTTTTATTATACCATGTGACCATCTGTTAAACTCATTTTTGTAATCGTTTTTCGCATAACCGTCGCAGGTAGTTTCGTTCTTTATTGCCTTTTTCCGTGTGTCTGCAATGTCAAGAGCATAAAAATCACTTTTGGGATAAGTATTTATACACAGACTTGATAATTTAATATAGCCTTGGTTAAGCTTTATATATTTCTTTACTTTTTTACCGTCGGCGGCGTTTTTCAGCCCTTCGCCGAACTGTATGCCTCCTTTGTCGAGCACAACCGTTTTGCCTTTATCGTCAAAATAGAATATTTTGTGCGAATACGTTCCCGTGTTAAGCCATTTTACGGGATTGTAACCGTAAAGATATGAATATCCGTTTTGCTTGTAGATAAACAGTGAATTATAGCCTGTTCGTGTTTCAAGCGCCTCGGTTTGATAAATCTCTTTTACCTTATTCTTTATGACCATATATACCTTTGCGTAAAGAATATGACGGCTCTTGTAATTTTCATAGTTTACAACAATCATTTCGGGTATCCCGTCGTGTGAAAGATCCTCTAAGAAAACGCTTGTTTTCTCTGTGTTGTAATGGGTTGTGTAATATTTTAGTTCCAAATTTAAAGTGTCTATCAGCTCTTTTGCTTCGGGTGCGCTTATTCTTTTTTCAGATACTTTTGCATTTTGCGGCAGCTGCATTTTTGGGGGCTCTGTGTAATTTGACTTGAATATTAAAGTTGAGTTGTCCTCTACCCCGCACTCTCCGAAGCACTGCTGAATGTAGTGTATCGTGCTTTCCTGCAAGCCAAGCGTCTCGCAGGCTCTTATCATTGCAAAAAGACAGTCTTCATATGTTGCGTCTCCGCAAAGATAAAAGGCTGATACGGCCATTGCCTGCTCCAAATTATCAAAGCTCTCGTTAAACGCATAAACATAGGCGTTATAGAAAATATGGCTTAAAATAAGTGAATTATATGAAGAATTGGTTTCATCGTTGAGCTGGACGGATTTTTTGTCGTCTTCGGTGAATGTAAGACCTTTTACCTCGTCTACACGGTTTTTAAAATTATCATATTTTACTATATATTCCGAAATATCTTCGTCTTTGCTTACCGTGCTTTGCCAGTTGTCGTTAATATAACAATTCCATACATCATAATATGACTGCTTAACGCTCAGCGCGGAAGATGAGTTGCCTAAAGCACTCATTCCCAGGTCAATAAACATATTTCCCGTATGTTTGTTGTATATTGAGCCAACCTTTACAAGGGCATCACTTTTTGCGTCAAACACGGCGTAATACTTTTTCTTTTTGTCAAGAGTCAGTGTTATCTCGGCGTATTTTCCCAAAGCAGGGGCGCCGTTTGCGTCTTTGTATATTATCAGTTTTGCGCTTTCGGGTAATATCTTTGCCTGAACGACAATATCATCGCGAGTATACGGATATAGCATAGAATCGTCTATGTTGATATTATTGCGGTATCTCTCTATATCGCTCTTTTCGACAAATTTTTCAAGATAATTGATATAGCTTGAACAACAGGACAACGGTGTGCCGCTTTTGTCCGCTGTTACTATCACATACCCGTCCTCAACGTCAATACCGTAATACGTTTGCTTAAAATAATAGGCACTGTATTGGCTTACATCGTTTTCGGCAATAAAAGTCAGATTATTTTCATAACCGTCATCAAAAGCAACATCTTTTATGGCGGAAAGCGACCTTACGGCGTCGTTTTCGTTGTTTATGCTCCCGCGATAGTACAATCCCTGTGCAAGCTTAAAGGAACCGTCGTTGTTGAAATAATATTTTATTGAGCTTTCTTCCTCAAAATACTTTTTTGCTCCGACAGCAACGGGAATAATTACCGCTATTGCCAGTATAACTGCCGCTGTAACAACAGCTATTATTCTTTTTTGTTTTTTCGATATGATTTGCCTTGAGGGTACATTATATTTGTCTTCCATTACGTTTTAATCACCCGTGTTAAAAATTTCCTTTAGTTTTTCAACTATTTCATCCCGGCATTTTCTGTATTCGTCCAAATCTCCGCCAAAGGGGTCGCTTACACCCAAAATTCTTATTTTTGATGCGTCCGCACCAAGTAGTTTTAACAATTCCGCGTGTGACTCTGTCATAGCTATTATCAGATCGTAATTGTTTATATCCTCCGCCGTGATAGTTTTACTTCTGTGGGCAGAAATATCTATCCCTGTTTCGCTCATTGCCTGTATCGCGTTAGGTGTTGCTGGACTGTTGTCTTGTGTATACAAGCCTGCGCTCGAACATTCATCGCTGTCTTTTTTATACTTGCTGTGAAAAATTCCCTCAGCCATGGGACTTCTGCATGTGTTGCCCGTACAAACAAACAATACCTTCATATTTGATACCCCTTGCCGTTATTTTTTTGCGTCATACCACGTTTTGCCTATGTTTGCGTCCGCCGGCAAAGGAACAGAAAGTTTAACTGCGTTGCTCATTTCTTCTTCAAGTATTTGCTTTACCTTTTCGCTTTCCTGCCCGGGCGCTTCTACAATAAGCTCGTCGTGTATCTGAAGTATCAGCTTTGCTTTCAGGCTTTCCTTTTCAAGCCTGTTGCTTACTTTTATCATAGCTATTTTTATTATATCGGCGGCAGTTCCCTGGATAGGCATATTTCTCGCCACTCTCTCACCGAAAGACCGCGTAATATGATTAGACGATCTGAGCTCGGGCAAATATCTTCTTCTGCCGAACATTGTGGAAACATAACCGTCTTTTTTTGCCTGCTCGGTAACTCTGTTCATATAATCATTTATGCCGCTGTAATGTGAAAGATACGATTTAATATAATTATCCGCCTCTTTACGTGAAACGCCTATATCTTTTGAAAGGCTGAACGCACCTATCCCGTATACTATGCCGAAATTAACGGCTTTTGCCCTTGATCTGAGCTCCCCTGTTATCATATTAACGGGTATACCGAACACCTGAGACGCGGTTGCGGTGTGGATATCTTCACCGCTTAAAAAGGCGTTTATCATATTCTTATCGTTTGCAATGTGCGCCAAAACTCTCAGCTCAATTTGAGAATAGTCTGCGTCTACAAGAACACAGCCGTCTTTTGCTTTGAAAAAGCGGCGAAGCTCACGCCCGAGAGGTGTTCTAACGGGAATATTCTGCAAATTAGGCTCTGTTGAGCTTATTCTTCCCGTGCGCGTTTCTGTCTGGTTAAAGCTTGAGTGTATTCTGCCGTCCGAGGCAACGACCTTTGAAAGCCCGTCGCAATATGTTGATTTTAACTTGGTTACGGCACGGTATTCAAGAACCGGCTCTATTATGGGGTGTGCGTATTTCAATCCTTCCAAAACTTCTGCGTTTGTAGAGTATCCGCTTTTTGTTTTTTTGCCCGAAGGCAATGAAAGCTTTTCAAATAAAACCTCGCCGAGCTGTTTGGGAGAGTTAATATTAAACTCGCAGTCTGCCAAGTCGTAGATCTTGTTTTGATATTCTTTTATTTTCTCTTCCAGCATAACACCGTATTCTTTAATGCTGTTTATATCAACACCGAAGCCATCATACTCCATATCTGCAAGCACCTTGGCAAGCGGTATTTCCACATTTACAAACAGGTCGTGAGAGCCAGTGAGCTTCAAATTGTTTTCAAGCACCTCGCAAAGTGTCGGCAAAGCGGCGCATTGCCTTATTATATCTGAGTTTTCAGTTGGCATATCAAGCACATCGGGTAATGTGATACCGTACTCCGCGCAGAGCGCTTCCATATTATAATTACCCGTAGACGGTCTTAAAAGATATGCGGCAAGCTCTACGTCAAAATCAACGCTCACATCAAATATACCTATTGATCTTAACGCTTTATAAAGCTGTTTTGAACCGATTGTGAATTTCAATATATTTTCATTTTCAAAAAAGCTTTCCAATTCCCTTTTGTTTGAAATTACACTCGTTACATTTTCAACATAACAGAGAACCATTTCTTCTATATTCCCGAGCATATCGTAAAAAGTGAAAAAGTAAGCTTTGCTTATATCATTGGGAATAGTATCTGCTTTTTCGTATTTGTAGGTTTTTGTAGGCTTAACATCAACGGCTGCGTTTTCATATTCTGCTGTGGGCTGTAGCCCCAACCGTTTCAAAATTGAAAACATTTCAAGTTTTGTGAGAATTGCAGCGGCTTTTGTATTGTTCGCTCCGTTTTGAGAAAACTTATCAATATCTCTGTCTATTGGGGCGTTTTTACATATTTCGCCGAGCATACGGCTCATAAATGCAGATTCTTTTCCCTCTGTAAGCTTATTTTTAAGAGATTCTTTTATATCCAAACTGTCTATGTTGTCGTATATATACTCAATATTACCGAACTTTTGTATAAGCTCGCCGGCACCCTTTTTTCCTATTCCCGCAACACCGGGAATACAGTCTGATGTGTCACCCTGCAAAGCTTTTATTTCTATAAGCTGTGCGGGAGATACGCCGTATTCTTCAACAATTTTTTCGGTGTCATAAAGATTTACTTCGGGCTTGCCGTTCTTTGTTGCCGCAAGGCTTACACTTGTAAATTCGCTTACAAGCTGAAGGCTGTCACGGTCGCCGGTTGCTATTATACACTTTTGTTTTCTCTTTTCACATTCATCGGCAAGTGTACCCAGAATATCGTCAGCTTCATAGCCCTCGCACTCAATAAGGGTATATCCAAGCGCCGACAAAAGTTCTTTAAGCACGGGCATCTGCTGTGCAAGTTCAGGCGGCATACCGTGTCTGTTTGCTTTGTATCCGCTGTATGCCTTGTGTCTGAAGGTCGGCGAGCGCAGATCAAACGCTATTGCCGTTTTATCGGGAGAATAGAGTTCTTTAAGCTTTTCAAGCATTGTAATAAACCCGTAAATTGCGTTCGTGTAATCACCGTTTTTTGTAGCAAGCGCTTTTATGCCGTAAAACGCTCTGTTTACTATACTGTTTCCGTCTATTGCAAGCAAGGTCATATATTTTGTACCTCCGTTTATAACGCCGCAAAATATCAATAATACATATTGATTATATACCAAAACTTATTTAAAATCAAATTTTATGATCTCTTTTTCATATTGTATGTAACCGACGTTTCTTTTCAAGAATAAAATATACTGTATAATATATGCATAGAATGCTGTAAATCTACGAAAAAGGATATGTTTTTATGAAAGTACTTATCAAAGGCGCCGGCTGTGTAGGCAGTGCGATCGCTATAAGGCTTTTTCGTTGCGGATTTGATATTATTATGTCCGAGCTTGAAAAGCCAACTTCAATATTCGGGGAAATATGCTTTTCCCGCGCAATATACGAAAAGAGCGCAACAATAGAAGACATAGCAGCCGTTTTCGCACATAATACAGATGAAGCATACATAGCCCTCGCGAACCGGAAAATTGCCGTTATGGCAGACCCCAAGCTTGAATGCATAGATATTATAAAGCCTGCCGTGTTTATAGATACGGTATGTGAAGAAAAGATCAGAAAAACCAAAATAACCGACGCCTCAATTGTGATACGCATTGCAAAGGGCTGTCCCGAAAAAGACTGTCATGCAGTTATAGACGCAATAAGCGAAAACAGGTGTGGCAAAGCGATATACAGCAGAGCACCAAGTGAAACAGGCTACAAGAACAAAAAAGATTTATTAAAAACAGAGATCGGCTTTTCGCCTGCGCTGTCAAGCGGCAGTTTTACGCCTTCGGTAAAAATTAATCAAACGCTTCACGCAGGGCAAATAATCGGTTATATTGATAATTTGCCTGTAAGAACGGCAGTCGGGGGCGTTTTAAAAGGGATATTGCCCGCCGACACATTTGTACATAAGGGAATGATATGCGGATATACAGATACAAATTATTCAAAAGCTCCGCTTGCGGTTTCGCATAATGATTTAAGCATAGCAGGCGGCGTATTGGAGGCAATAATGTCGGTTACATTCAGCGGCATCCGAAGCAACATTACCTATTGACAAGGTTCTCCTTTTAAGCAATAAGGCATTTTATATATTATGACTTTATTTTTTCGCTCTGTTATGATAAAATACGCATATATTTGGATTATCGAACAAATAAAGTTTTATGCGCGAATTTTGTGCGGCAGTCCCCGCTTATGTTTAAAAGGAGATTTAGATAATGAAAAAATTTCGATTTTGTATCGTATTGTTGTGTTGTTTAACTATTCTGTCTGCAATGACCGGCTGTTTTGCAAAATACAGTAATTTTTGGAATTTAAGTTCCGACATTATGAACTCTATGCAATCACTATCTGAAACAACAGATTCGGATACCGTAACTCCTCTTGTTCAGGAATATTATTTTGAAGAATACAGCTGTTCAAATACTAAATACGAAGATATGAAAATCAAAGACGTAGATGAGGGCGAATTCTCGAAGCTCTGCGAGGAACTGGAGGATTACGCAGAGTCGGGCGATACCGACGGCTGGACAGATAAGTTTTATCACCTAAACAATCTTTTATACACAATATGGACAAACTACTCACTTTTAGAGGTTGAAAATTACAGGGAGCCATCAAATGAGGAGATATCCGACAAACTGTATGAAACATCGGCGTTTTTTACACTTGCGCAAACAGAGCTTATTTCATCGCTGAATGCAGTGTTAACAGGTGAGTACAGCAATATTGCCTCCGAGCTTCCGGACTATATAAAAGAAACTGCGGAATATTTTAACGAAGAAAGCTCAGCCGAGCTTAACAAGCTCACAAACAAAGAAACAGAGCTTACGCTTAAATACAATAAATTAATCGGCGAGTCAAACAGCAAAAATGAGATTTATGATATTTACATCGAGCTTGTCGGCATCCGCAAGCAAATTGCCGAAATAAGCGGATATGATGATTATGGCGATTACGCTTATGAGTGCGTTTTCGGTAGAACGTACACTCCCGAAGATGCAAAAATCATGTGCGACAGCATAAAAAAATATATAGCGCCGTATTACAATGATATTTCAAATGATGTTTTCGACTCTGCAATGGCGCTTTATCTGCTCGATGTATCACCCGAACGGATAAAAAATATGCTCAAATACGGAGCAGTTCACTTATCGTTTGAAACCGCACAGGCATATGGTGACCTTGAAAAACTGGGATTATGCGATATTGAGCAAAGCGATACAAAAAGCAATTGCGGGTTTACAACTTATTTTGCCGACTATGAAGAGCCGTTCATATTTAATGCTCCTTACGGGTATTATCAGGATTATATGGATATGTTTCACGAATTCGGTCACTTTGTTTCGGCTTATTATAATCCCGCGGATGATATATGGGGAATATCCGATTATGATCTCGCCGAATTGCAGTCTCAGGGTATGGAAATCATGTTCACAATGTTTTACGATGAAGTTTTCGGTGACAGCGCGGACAGCGCGAGAAAAGTACTTATCGGAAATATGTTAAGCTCGGTGATTGAAGGTGCAATGTATGACGAATTTCAAAGGCGTACTTTTGAAGAAGAAAATCTGACTCATGATGCAATTGACAGAATATTTGACGAAGTCGCAGAAGAATATTGTTACAGCGACTATATAGAAGAAGGCTGCTGGATGGATATATCGCACATATTTGAACAACCGTTTTATTACATAAGTTACAGTGTGTCTGCACTTGGTGCGTTGGAATTTCTGGGATTAACGGCAGATGATCCGAAAACAGCGGCTGAAAAATATATGCAGGTGCTCTCTATGGGTATCGACTGTTATTATTTTCAAGACGCGATAGAAGCTGCAGACTTGGAAGATGTTTTTACCGAAAAAATAGGAGAAACCGTTGTAAACGGCATCAAATCATCTGAATATTTTGTTTAAAACTTGAATTATGCAGGGTGTTTATTGACATATATAACCGTTTATGGTATTATTCATCGGCATTTTGAAAAAGAAAGATCAGGAGGATAAAATGTCATACAAAAGAATTTTAACAATACAAGATATTTCATGCGTGGGGCAATGCTCTCTTACAGTTGCGTTGCCGATACTCTCAAGCTGCGGGATAGAGACCTGTATTTTGCCAAGTGCCGTTTTATCTACACACACGGCAGGCTTTTCGGGCTTTACGTTCCGTGTTTTAACGGATGATATGCCGTTTATAGAAAAGCACTGGCAAAAGGAGAATATAAAGTTTGAGGCAATATATACGGGCTATCTCGGCAGTGTAAAGCAAATCGGATATGTAAAAAGCATAATGGAAACCGCAGGCACAGACAATATGGTATCCATTGTCGATCCCGCTATGGCGGACAACGGCAAGCTCTACCCTCTTTTTAACGACGAATATGTTCAGGCAATGAAAAAACTGTGCTTCGGCGCCGATATAATTTTACCTAATATCACCGAAGCCTGCTTTTTGACCGATTATGAGTACAAAGAGACCTACACAAAGGACTATATTGACGAAATCTTAAGAAGGCTTGTAAATTCCGGTGCAAAAACAGTAATTCTTACTGGCGTAAGCTACCGTGAGGGAAAAACAGGAGTCGTTGTATACGAAAACGGCAATTACAGCTACTACGAACACCGCAAGATAGCAAAAGGCTGTCACGGCACAGGAGATGTTTACGCATCTGCTTTTACGGGCGCTTATTTAAACGGCAAATCAGCTTATGACGCTGCAAAAATTGCCGCCGACTATACAGTTGCCTGTATAGAAAACACGCAGGGAGACCCCGATCACTGGTACGGCGTTAAATTTGAAACTGCGCTTAATATGCTCGGTGATATGATAAAATAATACATAAACAAATATAGGCAGATATATTTTGACGGATATCTGTCTTTTTCTTTGCAAGCAACTGTCTATGATATAAAAACGTCAAAGACAGTTTGACAAAAATATTCAGTTGGGATATAATTAAACAGTCATATGATTCTATGACAAATTAGTCTTTGAAGGAGAAATCAGAATGAAAACATTTAAAAAGACACTAAGTCTCGTACTCAGTGCGGCTGTTTTATGTATGGCACTTATATGCGTTCCCTGTGTTTATGCCGACGGCGTTAAGCTCGGCGATGCAGACGGAGACGGCGATGTAACAATGACAGATGTTGTTGCCGTACAACGCTACATTGCAAAGCTTACGGATTTTACACAGGAACAGATTACAGCAGCCGATGTAGACGGCAGCAAAGATATAACTATGCAAGATGTTGTCGCTATGCAAAAGTATATTGCAAAACTCATTACCGAATTTTCAAATAATACTTCCGACAGCGACGTTACAGATACAGATTCATCTGTTCAGCCCGTAAGCGATACGGATTCATCCAATAAGGATACCTCAACTGATACATCTACATCTGTTGATACAAATACTGATTCTTCTGCCGTTTCCGACAGCGATACAACAGATACATCACTTGACAAAACACTAGATATTGCCGGAGTTTTGCAACTTGGCGAAGGCAAGAGCTTTAAAGCAAGAGGCCAGGTTTCTTATATGTTCGGCACAACGAGCGTTATTGTTGAAAGCGTAGACGAAAACGGCAAGGTTTCGGGCTTGCTTATTTATGATAAACCCGGTATTGATCAAGGAAAATATAATCTTAACGATGTTATAGAATTCACAGGCAAAACCGAGCTTTACGAAGGTATGATAGAAGTTAAATCCCCCGAAGTTACTACAATATCATCAAATAATACTCCTATTGCCCCTGTTGAAACAACAATATCAGAATTAAAGAATAATCTTACAACAGTAGTAATGATCAAAAATGTTACTTTGGGTGCTTACGGCGACAACACAACAGCACAAGATGCAACAGGCACTGCAAAAATGTATAAGCCGGTAGCATACCCCGACGGCGTTCATGAAGGCTCTGTTGTAAACCTTGTATGCGTTCCCGTTCTCCACGCGGGAGAAGTTCAGATCCGTGTAACATATAAAGACAACTATATGCGCATAGGCGGCGATACAGATACATCAACTTCAACCGATACTCACACAGACACAACAACAGACACACATACAGATACAACTACCGATACCTCTTCAGAAACAGATATTCCTCTTGAACAAAGAGCAAAAATTAAAGTGCAGACTTCATCAGGCGTAGTTGAGGCTACAAAAGTGTATAAGCTCAGTGAGCTTGCTCCGGGCAAAAAAATTATAATAAAATGCGGAAATTACATTATGACATCAACATTAACATATGGTTTTATATCAACATATATGCTCGAAGAAAACAAAGATGTTACATTGGAGCGCAACTGTCTGTTTGAGTATATAGATTCATCAGGAACAAATTACCTTATGGACGATATATACTGCAAATATTTGGGAGTAAAGAGTTCAAACAGCAAAGAAGCTGTTTATTACGAATTCAGCGGCTACGGTTACGATGAACTTAGCGAGATAACAGTAAGCGGCCAAAACGGTGTGTTTAATATAAGCAACAGACGCTCCGAACGTCATCTTGCTCTTATAACAAACACCTATTCTCCGAACTTCCAGTGGATCAAAAACGACGATAACGAAGGCAACAGCAACATAGAAATATTTATGGTATTCTGATAAATCAAATATCAAAACTACGGCGCAGACCTCATATTGAGGCTTGCGCCGCTTTTACATATATTTGTATAAAAATGAAACATCACGAAAAATTGCGCTATCAAATAAATTTGCATTGTGTATATAACCCACATAAGCCCTTATAATCGTACTAATCCAAATGAAAAAGAACGCCAACCGAGAAAGAGGGGGGCTTCCGACCACCTGACGGGGGAACTCCCCCGGGTGGTCGCGAAAGGGGTTTCCAAAGGGGGAAACATCCGACGGGTTTCCCCCTTTGGTGTCCTTTGCCTACTTTCTCACATGGGAAAGTA
>JAEEHZ010000178.1 GCA_016281115.1 Clostridiaceae bacterium
CCTTCGTCGGTTTTATGCAGTTCTTTTACATCGCCTTTACCATCAGCGTGTTCTGCACCCAGCGCTTCGTGTTCACGGTCAGCCGCAGTCTGCGTGTCTTTCGTTCCGTCTTTCTCTTCCTGTTCGCCTATACTTTCGTGTATTCGGTCAGCAATAGACTGATGGAACGTCTTTTTGTCGTCTTCCGAAAGGTCTTCGTATGTCTTTCTTACGTCTTCCAAAGTACTCATTTTGTCTTTCTCCTTTCTAAATAGATTTTTTATTTTTTCAAACATAGGTTTTCTCCCTGTTTTTGACATTAAAAAAACACCCTGCTTTTAGCAAAGTGCTTTAATTTTGTTATAACAATGTTATATTATTTTTGTTCTTGACGGGTAATACGCCCGATTATTCTCTCGCGAATACTCTATATACGCTTTATTCCACGCAATAGCCTTTTTTCGCGCTTCCGTATACCGTTTATCGTCAATTCCTTTGGTTGTCAACGCTTCCGTCCGCCAATGCCTTACATTGCGTTCATACTCGCGCTGTTTAAGCGTTATAGCATATTGCTTGCGCTCTTCTTCGGCGTTCGGTTTCGGGAAACGATAACCCGATTTATACGGAATAAGAAAATGACGGCAATTAAAGCCCAACAGCCCGTTTTTATAAGTCTTTCCCGCTTTTGTGGTGTAAAAAACATCGGTCGCCACTTCAAGTGGTACATACTTTCGTCCGTCGTCTGTTGTTCCGCTTGTGCCGTCAAGCGAATAAACGCGCCCTTGCCACGGCCGGCATCTATCCGAACAGTCCGCGTGCGTGCTTGCTATAACTAACTTATGCCCCGTCGCCTTTAAGTCTTCTATCTGCTGTAAATGGTCGTTGTATCTGACTTCCATTTCCGCAAGATTGCGTAGGCTGTTGCGCCCTGTTAAGTCGTTCGGGTCTCTCGGTTGGTCTTTTATAAGCCTATCAAATACAGGCTTTACGTTGTCGCGCAAGTAATCTTCCTGAAACTTCCGCAAAGGCACGCCGTAAAGGTTAGCGTTAGGAACGTTTACCGTGTAATTTTCAATAAATATTCCTTTTACCATTAACGCTGTTACACGGCTGTTATTCGGCTTTAACTCTCCGCTTAATAACAATCCTGCCACCGCTAACACTTCAAGCGTAGTAGGCGTCAAACGGCTTATTTCTGCATATTGACGATTGTAAAATCTTACAAGCGATAATCGTGCGGATTGTTTAAGACTGTCAATCTTAATTTGTTTTAACGCGTTTTCAATAGCCTTAACGATTAAAAGGTTTATTCGCGGTTTCGGTGTCCGTTTCAGGTATTCCCTGCGCACCGTCTCCCGTATTTCCGCTTCCGCTTCTTCCAACGCCAACGCTTGGTAATTGAGCGGTCTGTTCGCTATTATCATTTAATATTCCCTGATATTCTTCACTTAACCCGTCATAAGGGTCGTTTCTTTTTTCGTCAATTCGTATTTTTGCCATATATTCTTGCGTCTCCGATTCTGTAAGATTGTTTACTTGCTTTACTGCAATTTCTTGCGGAATAAGCCCTGCGGTTAAATTTTGTCTTACGTTATCGTCAAACTGCATTTTATTACCGATATAATCGGTTAATTGTATCTGCACGTCGTCCGAAAACCCTTCTTGATACAAGATTTCACGCAAAGCCCTATTAAGAACAGGAATAATAAGCCCGTGTATTTCTCTTACCGACGCACGCGTTAAGTTTTCTTCTGCTGTCACTTCCGTAGCAGTCTTTGTCGAATTGTCCGGTGTTAAATATGGGAATATCGAAGTCGGTGAAAACCCCGCCCGAACGCAAGCCGCACGCTCGTACATTTCCCACATTTTCCCGTATTGCTCCGCCCGTATATCGAATTGAATAGGCGTAGGCGACATTTTGTCCTTATCGAACATCGACGGCATTACGTACACGAAACTGTCATCGTGATAGGTATTTAACTCCGTCGTCGTAACCTTAAATTCCGTTCCTGGATATTGTGCCTGCAAGCGGTTTAACGTATCTTGTAAAAACTGTTTCGGCACTAAAATTTTACCTTCGCCGTTTAATACGTCAGTAAGCGAACCGCTAAATACTACGTCTATTGACCATAAAAGGTCAAGCGCACCGTATAACAACGGATCGCCAAGCGGCGCATCAGGTATGCAAGAGTTTGTTGCTGTCCTTGATAAAAGCCATACGCCTAAACCATCCCGACACGGCAACGGTAATTCGGTATTTGTTTCCGTTATCCCTAACGCCCTTAATTCTGCCTGCACCTTTTTAGGCAAGCGCTCAAACACTATGCCTTTTAGCCCGCTGTCAGGCATTACGGGGCTTTTTTCCGTTCCGCTTTTACTGAAAACTTTATAAACAATCACGGAATCGCCAAACTCGTTGTATTTTCGTTCTTCAACGAGCCAATAAGTGGTTTCGACATCGTTTCTCATTTTACTTAAAAGCGATATAAAGAATACCGCACTTGTAATTTCGCCGTTTTCATCCGTTGAAATCATTGTGCGGTCGATTCTCGATACACTTAAAGTATTTCGCCCACGTGCATCGCGATTTGCTTTTAATACCGAAGTGCCACCCACAAACATAAAGTTTACGGCTCGGCTTAAAATGCGGTTAAAATTCGTTTGCGGCGACCAAATATCGGATAAAAACTTACACGCTTCGTCATCGCCGTTAAAAAATATCTTATCTCCGACAATAAGCCTTGTCGCGCCTTTTGTTATTGCAAGCCCCGCAGACGTGGAAAGCAACGAATTTATATTTCCGTCAACGCTTGCCGTTGAATATGCAATACACGGACGAACTACCGTTTGCATGTAGTCCATCCATTGATAATTCAACTGCGCATAAAACGTGCCGTTACTGACAAAAGAGTCAAACGGCTTTCTATACTTTGCCGAACTTAAATAATTTTTTATATATTCAGGTAATTGAAAACTCATTTATTTCACCTATCCGAAATTGCTCATATAACTGTAATAATAATGTGCCGTGCCGTATTTTAATGCGTCTATTGTGTGGTCGTCTTGTCCGTCAGGTATTTCGTTATTTTCATCATAACAAAACGTTTTTATTTCCCGTAGTGTCGGGGCATTTTGCGGCGTATTCAGTATCTTATAAATTCCCCTATGGCAACAGTTCTGCAAGCGTTTAATATCTCGCTCTATTGCCTTATTCTCTACCGCTCGACAATAAAACCCTGTCTTTGTTTGCCACTCGAACATAAGGTCTTGCGTAACAACGGCACTATCAAAAATCCACGCTTCATTAAATGCACCGGGAAGTACAACGCCGAAACTGCGCATCTGATCGTAAAACTCTTTATACCACTCGCGCATTTTTTCAACTTGCATTGTGTTCGGTATCGGCTCTCCGTTTACTCGCGGGTCTATATACAAAGTAGATAATTGTATAAGATTTCCATCGGGAAACACACCCAAAGGACAAACCGCCGTCGGGTCTTTTACTACACCACTGTCAACGCCGTAAATAACGTAAAGCGGCTGATAGCCTTTTGCAACCGCCGCCTTAAATTTCTCTATATCTATTAAGTTTCTTTCATTGCTGAAAGTGTAAAGGACTAACCCTTCAAGGCTTATCTTTTGTCCTAAATACCAATACGCAAACTGTCGCGGGTTTTCCCGCTTCATCGTTTCGATTTCTTCAATCGTCGCAGGA
>JAEEHZ010000179.1 GCA_016281115.1 Clostridiaceae bacterium
GGGTTTATATTATATAATACTATGCGTTGACTGCGATATACATTTTACGGACAGGTATCGAAGTGGTCATAACGGCCCTGACTCGAAATCAGGTAGTCCTAACGGGCTCGTGGGTTCGAATCCCACCCTGTCCGCCAAAAACAACAGATAGGTTTATCCTGTCTGTTGTTTTTTAACCTGACATACTCCGAAAAAAAGGAGAATTAAAAGAAAAAATGATAAAAGACAAATTACATTCTGTTTTTGTCAAGATTAAAAATATCCTGCTTTACGGCGGGATCAACAAAGAAGATTACGAACAGATTAAGAAAGATGTATCGGAGGACACTCAAAAGACTTTGACATACTGGTCAATCGTTGTCAGCATATTTTGGATCTATTGTCTCGTTGTGTCGCTGAATGCCGAAGACTACCGTATGTGCCGTCCCGCCTATACATACGCACTCATTGCATGCATTGTAATTTTACTGTGTTCGCAATTTGTCGTAACACGCTTTCCGAACACTCTTTTTCTGTTCAAATTCATTTTCAGGCTTTCTTTACTCGGCGGCGGAATCGGAATCGCAGTATGTCAATGGAATATGCGCTCGCTCACAATGTTTGCCGTGGCAATTGTTTCGCCTTCCATATTCATCGACAGCACGCTGTCGTCCATTATCGTGCACTTATCCGCGCTTGTTGTTTACATAATCTTCGGAAGAAACACCATTTCACCCGAAATATATTACTGGGGACTGCAGAATTATATCTTGTTTTCCATTTTCGGACTTATTATCGGAAATGCGATAAACAAACAGCGATTCGAACGTTACGTTTACAGTGAAATCGAGAAAAAAATGACGGAATTACAGATGCATTACGCCTATTATGACCAGATGACGGGACTGAAAAACAGACGCGCTTATGAAGAAAAGCTGCTCAGTCTTGCGGAAGACCCGCCGGCTGAATTATGCGTCGTCATGGCGGACATCAACGGGTTAAAAGATATAAACGACACCCTCGGCCACGATGCCGGAGACGAATTGATCACCGGTGCTGCGAAATGTTTGTCCGACGCTTTTGAGGAAACCGACTCTATCTACAGAATCGGCGGCGACGAATTCTGCGTAATTATGACGGGCACCATGGAAAAAACACAGCTTTGCCTTACGCGTCTTGAAGAACTGACGTCAAAAAGGAAAGGCCGCTATATCGGCAGCATCTCTTTTTCAACAGGTGCCGCATCAAACAGCAATAAAAGCGATATTAAAGCCATCGTTTCCGAAGCGGACCGCAACATGTACGAAAATAAACGCAACTACTACTTAACCCGCGGTATTGACAGAAGAAAACATTGAACAGACTACATACAAAGCGTCCCGTTCATGCGAACGAGACGCTTTTCCTTTACTTTTTCACACTTTTATGATAAAATAAACAAAAGACCGTTTAAGAATCAGGAGGAACAGACATGTGCAGAGAAGCTGACAAAATACTGTATCAGGGACACGGAAGTTTAAGAATGACGACTTCAAGCGGAAAAATTATTTATATCGACCCTCATGCAGGAAACGGATATGACGCCGCGGCGGATCTTATCCTTATCACGCACGGACATTCCGACCACACAAATACCGAGAGAATAGAAAAACGCAATCCCGACTGCCGCGTTATAACGTGGAAGGAAGCGCTTGAAGACGGAACGCACAGAACGTTCGACCTCGGTTTTGTAACTGTCGAAACCGTTGAGGCGGGATATAACCGCAACCACGACGTAAATAACTGTGTGGGATACGTGCTCACGCTTCCAAGCGGTATTTCCGTTTACGTTTCGGGCGACACAAGCAAGACAAAACAGATGCCGCTTCTTGCAGAAAAGAACATCAATTACGCGTTTTTCTGCTGCGACGGAATTTACAACATGGATATTGACGAAGCGGCTCTATGTGCGGAAACCGTCGGTGCAAAACACAATATTCCGTACCACATGGCTCCCGGAAAGCTTTTTGACAGAAGCCGCGCCGAGCAATTCAAAGCAAAAAACCGTCTTATCGTCGCAGACGGTGAAGAAATCGTTCTGACAGACGAATAACCGTAAAAACTCAGATATGTTAAAAGCACTGCTTTCGCAGTGCTTTTTTCACCGTATAATTCATTGTACTTGAATGCTTGCAAAACATGATGTCTTGTTTTATAAATGTTTGAATTAATAATTTGCGCAAGGGATAATCGTCATATCACAAGTGTCATTTACAAATGAGTAAATCGGAAATGCATACGATCCATCCTCTTTTATACTGTAGAAAAGTTTTTCGATAAAAAATTCAATCCAATCTTTAGTCGGGGGTTCTGCTCCTTCCGCTTGAGGCGTAATCCATATCCCGCTTGCTGCTTCACGTGTATCGGTATAGATAGCCAATCCTACGGCGCAATCATAAAAATCAAACGAAGCTTCAAAAGCAACAGGCGTTTTCCCGGCAATTATTTTTATATCGATTTCATTCGGAATTACGGTTCTTGTAATCATCATCCGCCCTTTAATTTTACCGTTTTCTTGCTCAAATTCCGCAATTTTACCATTTTGAATCAGTTTTTTTTCAACAACATCAAACATAGCCTTATTGACAAGCATATTTTCAAGACC
>JAEEHZ010000180.1 GCA_016281115.1 Clostridiaceae bacterium
CATAGGTCCATCGAGCAACCCCGCGCGGATAGGTTCATCGGGCAAGTCCGCGCGGATAGGTTCATCGGGCAACTCCGCGCGGATAGGTTCATCGGGCAACTCCGCGCGGATAGGTTCATCGGGCGACTCCGCGCGGATAATAAGCGAAGGGAAAAATGCCGTCATAATGTGTGCTGGAAATGGTAGTATCGCAAAAGGTAAAATAGGTTCTTGGATTACTCTTGCAGAGTGGAAAAATGTAAATGGCGATTATACGCCAGTTTGCGTTAAAACCAAGAGAATAGATGGTATAAAAATTAAAGAAGATACATTTTATATACTTCACAACGGACGCTTTAAGGAGATAGAACAATGAAAGAACGGAAGGCAATATTTACAGTAGAAGTTCCCGTAAGATTTACGATGGAAACGCGTGCAGATATGGACTGCGATAAACTTTTGAAAACAGCGGAGAAAATGGCTGCGGCAAGATTAAGGAAATCAAAAGTTGAGTTTAATCCAAAAGAAGTGGAAGTCATTGATAAAAAGGTGATTTACACTTGTGCGGAAATTGAAGAGATGAACCGCGCTTGGGAAAACTTTTTGAAAGGCGTTAAGGAGCGGACTAATGGAAAAATTAGTTTATAAAAAAGGGTGGACGACAAACCCGAATTCAAAGCCTATTTTGGTACATAAAAATTTTAAGGACGAAGTAGAAAACGCCCTTGCGGATTTGCCATATTATTGGTACTTCGGGGGTTTTGACGACGGGGTATCGGAACGAATTGAAAAAGGGACGGACAGCGTTTCTTTTACGGATTTTTATGTGGCGGTGTTGAAAGCCCTTAAAAAGGCGGGTTTTAAGTTTACATCGGCAGTCGAGAGAGAGTTTGAATATCTTTGCTTAAAGTCGCAGTCAAGAAAAGAAGAACGCCAAACTTGCACAGAATCTCCCTGGCTGAAAAGCCCCGAACCATTGCAGAGTAAAAGGGTTAAGATTTGTGGTAAATACGGTTGTCAGATTACCACGTGTGGGGATTGTCCACGAAAATGGAAAGGTTGCACACCGGTATATATAACGATTTAGAACTTTTAAGGAGATAAGAAAATGAACATTTATCAAAGCATAACGCAGATTATGAACGAAAGCATAGCAATCGGCAAAGACAGTTTCAACAAACAGCAAGGATTTAAGTATCGTGGAATTGACGCAGTTATGAATACTTTTTATCCGCTGTTTTCAAAACATAAGATTTTTATTGTTCCCGAAGTTTTAGAACAAGCACGTGAAGAACGGTCAACAAAAAGTGGCGGCAATCTTATTTATTCGATACTTAAAGTTAAATACACTTTTTATGCCGAAGACGGTTCAAGCATAAGCGCGACCGTTGTAGGCGAAGGTATGGACAGCGCAGACAAGGCGAGCAATAAGGCAATGGCTGTCGCAATGAAATACGCAATGTTTCAAGTCTTTTGTATTCCAACGGAAGAATTTATCGACCCCGACGGAGATACCCCACCGGAAAGCAAAAAGAAACCGTTTGACGGCGTTTCGGAAGTTCCCCCACCTATGACACTTGACGAAGCGTTAAATACCGAAATAAAGAAAAAAGACGGTTCTACAATGTATATTAAGGATTGTACGGATGAAGAATTGAAATTGCTTAAAGGTTGCACTGTTAAGATTTGGTCGGAAGCGGCATCGCTTGTTGAAACGTATAAGGCAGGGCAGAAATGATAAAAGGCAAAATAGTTGATATTCGCGAAGATGGTACGGCTGTTATTGAAGCGCAATTAAATCTTACAACACTTATTCGTCAGAATACGAAATATTGTAATGTTGAACCTATTGACAGCCGTCCGCTTTCGGACAAGCAACGCCGTATGTGTTATGCGCTTATTAACGCTATTTCAGAGTGGAGCGGACAAGAAAGCGAAGACTTAAAAGAATACTTTAAGATAAGTTTTTTAACGGAGAACTTTGATACACTTGCGGACAAGATATTTAGCCTATCAAACGCGCCTATGAGCCTTGTAGCGGCGTTTCAAAAGTTCCTTATAAAGTTTATTATATCGAACGACGTGCCGACAAAAAGACCGCTTTTAGAATATGTGGACGATATAGACGATTACGTGTATATGTGCCTTATTCATAAGAAATGCGCTATATGCGGAAAGAAAGCGGACTTGCACCACATAGACGCAGTAGGAATGGGGAACGACCGAACAGACATACAGCACGAAGGGCGCGAAGCGATGAGCCTTTGCAGAGAACATCATACGGAATATCATACGATAGGCAAGAGCGCTTTCTTGGAAAAATATCACTTAAACGGCGGAATTAAAATTGATAAAACGATACTTAAAATATACGGGTTAAGGAGATAACTATGATTGTAAGATGTGATTTTTGCGGAAAAATATTCGACACGGATTATGAAGACGGAACGGTTATAAACGGACTGACGTGTTGTGAAGATTGTAAATTAAAAGAAAAAGGAGAGAACGAAAATGAAGATGACTAAACTTGCGGAGATCCGCAAACAGAAAGGTTTAACGCAGGAAGAACTTGCGCAGAAACTCGGTGTTAAAGACATTACCATTTCCCGCTACGAGCGCGGGGAAAGGCAGTTGACAATCGAGAAAGCGCAAGCGATAGCAAACGCTCTCGGTTGCACCATAAGCGAACTGATAGGGGGTTAATTATGGGAATACAGAAACAGCGCATTTTAAGGGCGTTAGAA
>JAEEHZ010000181.1 GCA_016281115.1 Clostridiaceae bacterium
GTCGCAAGAGTTATTGCTTCTTCTGCACAATCCGTTCTGAAACATATTTCAGCGCAGTTTATATTATTCTCTTTTAATGCTGTCAAAACTTCTGTTCTCTCTTCGGTACTCTTTAATATTACGACAGGTATTGTTTTGCTTCCTTAGCTTTTTTTACTTCGGCTTTCGAAAGCGCAGAAACATTTTTACCGTCCACCCCGCGTATCTCCATATAGCCTATTCCGAAGTCGTTCAAAGCCTTGCACTGTTCTTGCAATCCGTCTGCATATTCGTCTGAAAATGCGGATAATATCAACTTCGCCATCAGACTTCGTACTCCTTTACGGGTTCTTCTTTCCCGCTACTAATAGAACGCGCAATCGCGTTCATAACGAACACGGGCGCAACAAAATCCTGATATGTCGCCACTTGTTCTTTCCCCGAAAGAATCGTATAAAATTCATCCCATTCCGCTTTGAAACAACTGTTTTTCGCATCCACCGTAAATTCTTTGGCTTTCACCTCGTTTTCTGTCAGTCTTGCCAAATAATATGATTTGTAACTTTCGTCCACAAACGTCCCGCATATGCTAAAAGTTTCGTAATGAAATAACACCTGTAAAGTCTTTCCGCTCTTTTTCGCATAAACCCTTTTTATTTTACGACCAAACGCCACCTGTACCGTTTCGACAAGGTGTTGTGCGTAGAAAAAAAATCCTCCGTTCGGATTTCCTAAACTTATCGGGCAACGCACGTAGCCGCCAAGAGTATCCCCGCCTTCGTTTTTGGCGTTATCTCCCGCAATTTCTTGCACCCAAGCGTCAAAACGCAAGCAAGACCCGCCTGTAACTTTCACGCCTGTTTCCTTGCAAGCCCACATAAATTCCAGACTTTCGGCTTCGTCTATCGTTATGGGCTTATCTATAAACATAGTTACGCCTTTTTGAATATACGGCTTTGCGTACTTATAATGGTTATCGCCGTTCCGCGCAGTTATTACCACGCCGTCCGCTTGTCCTACCACATCATCATAATTCGCCAAAACAGGCACGTTATATTTTTCCGATAGTTTTTTTGACGCTTCGACATCGTGGCTGTACACCCCCAACACTTCGATATCTCTATATTTCTTATCTGCTTGTATAAACCCCAAAAACATTGCCGAATGAGAATTTTCACAGCCTAAAAATATTATTTTTTTCATAGCCCTATCCCTATATTTTTATTTCCTGTCCGTTAGAACGGTACATTGCCAAAACAAGTTTTACTGCATTTTTCCCTTCGTCGAAACCGATAGAAAATTTTTCTCCGTTTTCTAAACATTTATAAAAATTTTTAATCAACGATATATGCCCCACCCCCCATATTTCTTTGCCGAATATTGGCAAACCATCGCTTTTAGTGATAAATTTCCCGTCGATTATAATATTATCCGCAGTAAGTTCTACCGTGTGTCCGCTCGTTCTGAACATATAATATACCGGAAAACAAAAACTTGCTGCGTTAGTGGCGTTTACCACAAACTTACCGCCGTTTTTCATCTTAAATAATCCAAACGCCGTGTCTTCAACTTCAATCACGTTTTTTAACGAAACATTTGCGGTATATGCCGTTACGTATTCAGGCATTCCACAAAGCCATTGCAAAACATCAAGACCGTGTATCGCCTGATTAATCATTACACCTCCTCCTTCTTGCGACCACGTACCACGCCACTTGCCTTGTGCGTAATAATTTATACCCCTGTCCCATATCAGATTTGCGCTCGCCGAAAGAATTTCCTTGTCTTTCAGATAATCTTTTACATACAGAACAGATGCATTAAAACGATTTTGAAAACATACTCCAAGTTGCGCATTGCTTATATTTACGGATTTTTCTATTTGAACAAGTTGCTTTTCATTTATCGCAAGAGGCTTTTCACATAACACGTTAACATCCCGTTTCAAACCTTCACAAATCATATTTGCGTGTAAATAATGGGGCGTACAAATATGAATAACGTCTAGTCTTTCACAATCTAGCATTTCTATACAATCTGAATATATCTTTGCGTTTAATGAAAATTTATCACTTGCTTCTATACATCGCGTTGTATCCAAATCACAAAGCGCAACAATCCGTTGTCCCGCCTTTTTTAATGCATTAATATGTATTTGCGCTATTGTTCCCACACCTATGATGCCTACACTCATATTACTTTTCATCTTTAAATGAAAACCCTCCTAAACTACTCAAATAGTTGCATATCTTCAGCACTAACCTACCTGCTCTTTTAAGTTTGTAAAATCTTAACATAAAAACCACACCTTGTCAAAGCGTTTTTTTTAATTTAGGAGAAACGGCAAACAAAGAACGATAAAAATCATACCCTTGTTAATTTATTATACAGACGAAAATAAAGATAGCTGAAATTAAGAAAACAGAAAAAATTAAAAAAGACGATATAATTTATTACATAAAAAATTGCTTAAAAAAAGATCCAAAGCAAATGCTTGAATTACTGGTAGATAAAATAATTCTCTACGATGACAAAATAGATATTTACTACAAATTCGATAAAAGAAGTCCTGACGGAAACGATCAGGACTTCGTTTTTTATACAGAAGAAATGGACGCTTTAATTTTCTTAAATCAATACTGTAAATCTATCGAAAATAGGTTTATTATACAGTTATATTGTTCATTTTCCGAATTTAAGGCTTTTGAAAAAAACAAAAAACGCTGATAATGACAGGCGATTTTACGGCGGTTTTTTTAGACACCCGTCCGCGCACCGCCGAAAAAAAACAGCCTTTCGGCTGTTTTTTCTAAATTTCCGTGAGCGACGCCGCCGCGATACTCTGTCCGACGCGCTTTATACTTTCGTCGGGAATAATTATCTTTATGTCTTTAAGTTCGGGATACTCGTCGGCAAGCACTTTCTTCGCCTTGTCCACGATAAGATCCGTCGCCGCACCGCTCGTTACCCTGCCTAACAGCAAGAGAACGTTTATA
>JAEEHZ010000182.1 GCA_016281115.1 Clostridiaceae bacterium
AAACAGCCTTTACCATATCAAGAACGCTCATACCCTTTGCAAGCATTGTTGTAACGCTGTCCGATGAAGCTATATTCTTTTCAAGCCTGTTGAGTACATCGTCATCCGCGGCAGGTAAAAGCTGAATTATATATCCGCCCGAAAGCATAACCGAACCGTCGGTTTTGTCAAGTAATACACCAAGCGCACAGGCGGTAGGCAACTGTTCACTTGTAGCGTAATAAGAGGTAATATCCTCGGCAATTTCTCCGCTTACTATTTCAACAGCACCAAGATAAGGCTCTCCCTCACCGGAATCTTTCATAACGTTGAGTGTACCGTCTTTTCCCACGGCTTTAGCCACATTAAGCTTTCCGTTTGAATATCTCTCGGTCTCAACCTGAGGATTTGCCACATATCCCCTGCAATTGCCGTTGCTGTCAGCAACGGCGATAACACAGCCTATCGGTCCTCCACCGTTTATTCTCAGTGTAACAGAACCTTGTTTGCTTTTAAGCTGCGCACCCATCATAGACGATGCAGTAAGCAGCCTGCCCAAAGCGGCAGTTGCAACAGGTGAAGTATTGTGTATGGTTTTTGCTATGTGGACTATATCCGATGTTTCGGCACAGCAAGCCATAATTGCGCCGTCCGATGTAATGCAGCGTATAAGTTTATCCATAATATATCAGCTCTTTCTAAAACTATTGGTCTTTAAGCTTTCGTGCTACAAAGACGACTCTTTCGTCTTTTTCGTCGGGTGTGTCAAAAGTTTGCGGCTTATATATTCCGTCAACGGAAAAGCCAACGTCTTCAAGTAATTTCTTTAGATAATCAATATCATACGCTCTTTCACAAAAATGCTCTGAGGTGCGCGAGTAAAGATTACCTTTTTTCTCAAAGAAATCAAGGTCAATGTTTACTATATTATTTGCCGACAGCCTGTTCTGCCATACACAATAAACATCAGGCAAATCGTAAACATATGTATTGTTACCCAATACCGTTCTATGCTTATGCACCGTATTTACATCAAAAATAAACAGTCCGTCTTTTACCATAAACAGCGCGACTCTCTCAAAAGCCTTTTTGAGAATATTTTCGTCGGTTATATGGTTAATGCTGTCAAGAACGCACACGCAGGTGTCTATTGTTCCGAATAAATCAAGCTTATCCATTTGCTGACACAAAAACATTATATCAAGTCCGTTTTCGGCTGCTTTTTGTCTTGCGATACTCAGCATAGGAACGGACATATCCACACCGTAAACATCATATCCCCGCTTTTTGAGTTCTGATGTAAGCGAACCCGTACCGCACGCCAGATCTAGAGTTATGCCGCTTTTGTGGTTATGCTTAACAAGTATTTTATTAATGCAGTCGGCAATAGATCTATAACTAACATTCCCTGTCAGAGAATCATAATACTCCGCAAAATTAATATATGACATATAATAACCGTAAATCATCGCATAAAGCACATCAATAAGCTTATGCGATGATTTCCTTTCAATCGGTAATTAAATTTTAATCAAACCTAATAATATCAGCCGGCGTTCTTTTTATTTAGCTTGTCAAACACCTTTTCGTAACCGTTGTTGCCGTAAAGCAAAGAGCGGTTAACTCTGCTGATTGTGGCAGTGCTTGCACCGGTTTGAGCAACTATTTCACTGTAAACACACTTATCGTGCAACATTTTTGCCACTGTAAGGCGCTGAGACATTGCCTTGATCTCAGGTATTGTACATAAGTCTTCAAAAAAGCTTTTACAGTCTTCATATGTATTCAGGTTTAAAACCGCATTATAAAGAAGATCTAAGCTTTTATCATCAAATTTATTACTCATACCAAACACCGTCCCGATAAAAAATAATCATTATAATTAGTTTACCGAATTAATACTTTAATATTTTAACATATAAAAGTGAAAAAGTAAATAGCCAATTAAAATAAAAACACAAAATTATTCTGCTTTATACTCTATTATTTCAACGCTGTCAATAACAACATCCGTAAGCGGCTTGCTGTTTTCATCTACGCTCACTGCGGCAATGCTGTCAACAACGTCCATACCGGAATATACCTGTGCAAAAACAGCGTGACCTCTGTGTATCGTATTAAATGCGCCGTCAAGGAAATAGTTTCCGCCGTAAGATTCATAAAGCTTCTTTATAATATCAGGCACAAGTGAGGGATCGCAGAAGGACGTATACATTTGCTGTTTATAAGCTTCGATTTCTTCTTTGCTGTACTGGCTTTCAAGGCTTTTTATATAATCCGATACAGACTGATAATTTTGGGCTATCGTTTCCCAAGAAATACCTGATGCGTCTTTATTCTGGTTAATGAAAAATTGGCTTCCGTTTGTGTTTGAACCGCTGTTTGCCATTGCAACACTGCCGTATATGTTTGCAAGCTTGTCGGAAAATTCATCTTCAAAGGTGGCTCCCCAAATGCTCTCTCCGCCTACGCCGGTGCCCATTGGGTCTCCGCCCTGTATCATAAAATCTTTTACTATCCTGTGGAATGTGAGTCCGTTATAATATCCGTCTTTTGCGTGCGTTACAAAGTTTTCAACAGTTTTGGGGGCTTCGTCCGGGAAAAATTTCATACAAATATCGCCCATTGAAGTATGCATTACGGCGACTGTTTCGCCTTCTTCGGGCATTGTTACCTGAAAATAATTCTTCACTTCGTCGGGTATATCCGCCAAAGAGGCAACGGAAGATGTATCGGCTGCAGATGAGTAAGTCTTAGAGGCGCTGTCCGAGTCTTTTGCATCGCCTGAGGGATCAGAGCAGGCAGACATCAACGAAGCTGTCAGTAACAGAGCAATAATTGCAGATAAAATGCGTGTTTTTTTCATAATTGATTTTTCCTTTCAACACAATATTGATAATGTAATAATTAAATTAAAAACCTCATATATTAGACTGAGAACATTAATTGGAGGTCTCAAAATGACAGAATTTTATCCTGAAGGCGGACTTAAAGACAGAATAGACAACCGTTATTATCTAAAAAGCCTTACAAATTTATCTCAGGCAAAGAATGAACAAAGAATACTTGAAGCCCGCGCGATAGTATGTGACGCGCAGCATAACTTGATAGTTGATCTGGAATGCTGCAAGGGAATAATATATCGCGAAGAAGGCGCTCTTGGAATAAAAGAAGGAACAGTTCGTGATATTGCGGTCATCTCAAGAGTAAACCGTCCTGTTTGCTTTGTTGTAACAGGTTTTGAAAAAGATGAAATAGGCAACACAAGAGCAGTGCTGTCCCGTACAATTGCACAAAAAAGGTGCATGCAGGAATATCTCTTAAAACTGACCCCCGGTGATATTATACCTGCAAAAATAACTCATATAGAGGCTTTCGGGGCATTTGCGGACGTTGGGTGCGGAATTGCCTCGCTTATGCCGATAGACACAATATCGGTATCCCGTATAGATAACCCACGTCAGCGTTTTACCGTTGGTATGAATAT
>JAEEHZ010000183.1 GCA_016281115.1 Clostridiaceae bacterium
GACACGGCTTATTCTTCCGTAGCACAATACGGAATATCAAAGGCTTCTTATGACGCAAGCATAGCTTACGACTATTACAGAGACGCAATATTTAAGGGCTTATATGCTACAGGCGGAAAAGAAGAAGTAAAAGACGACGAGATCGAGAAGTATTTCACAGATAATTACACACATTACAGATACGTTTTCGCAAGCTACAAAGAGACGGTAGCCGACGCATCGGCTGAGGACACAGACGCTACAACAGAGACAGATGTTTCCGATGAAAAGAAAGCGGCATACAAAAAGTCTTTTGAATCTATCGCAAAGGCAACCAAATCTGCCGAAGATTTTGAAAACGGCGTACTTTCATATATGAAAGAAAACGAGATCACATCCGACCCCACATCTGCAAGAACGGAAGTTTTAGATGACTCTACCGCAAAGGAAGAGATCCTTAACGCGGTAAAAGAGCTCAAGGACAACACCGCAAAGGTTGTAGAGGCAGAGGACGGCTCCGGAATATATGTTGTATTTAAGGGCGATATTAAAGAATACGTTGACTTTATGACAGTAACCCTTCCTGAAACAACTACCGCCGAAGATGCAGATGCAGCAGAGGACGAAACACCTGTTGATGCAGAAAACGCTGAAAACGGTGATACAGACACAGAGTCCGAAGAACCCACATACGCAATCAACCCCGTATCAAGCGGCGTTACAAGAGATACACTTTTGTATGCAAGCAAGGACGAGGCATTTAAGGCTTATGTTAAAGCTCTTGTAGAGAAATACGACGCCGATATACAGGTTAACGAAAAAGAGCTTGCAAAATACGACGTAAGTATGTTTATCACACAGGGATAATTTTATAAAAAACCGAACAGAAACAAATCGGAGTTATCGCTTGATAATTCCGATTTTTGCAAAGCAGATAAAGGAATGAAGCATATGAATAATAAATTCAAAGCAATGTGCTGTGTTATGGTGTTCGTGTTGGCTTTTTCGCTTTTGTGCGCGCCCGCAATGGCATATCAGATAAAAACTGCGCTCACAGGTGACGAAGAGTCTGACGGGGACATATTCTATTCGCAGGATGAACCCGTAAGCTCCGATTATTACGAATCTTACACAAGCGAAGACTATTCGGACTATTATTCTTCAGAGGATATTTTCAATTCCGAGTCTTACGTGTATTCATCATCGGACTATTACAGCAGTGAAGATAATTCAGACTATGATTCTTCCCTGCCTGAGGATTCAAGTGTAATAGATCTTTCGTCCGCGGAGCCTGAGCCGTCATACAATGACGACAGCGACGATTATATAGAGTATTATTCATATGACGACGGCGTAAGCTACGGGGACGCATATACATCTCTTTATTCTGTTGTTGAAGAGGACAGGCGCAACACAATAAGTGGAGGCAACTGGTCTGATATCTCAATTGATTTTGAAGAGGACAGCGCCACGGGAAGCTTTGTTATAAAAAACACGGGAAAAGGCGATTTCAGCTTTATTAAAGATAACAATTCTAACAGCGACGCTTCGTTGTATTACTGGCTGGCAGGCGGAATAGCATGTATAGTAGTAGGATTGTGCGGAATTTCGTTTGTTATCGTGCTTGCTGCGGACAGAAGAAAGAACATGGCAAAAAGCGCCGCAGCAATAAGAAGCGCTTCTCTGAACAAGGGCGATACCGCAGAGGTTGAATTACCTGATGACTTTGATGACGACTATAATTAAATAAACGCAATAAAATAACCGGTGAAGATTTGGATATTGTCCTTATCTTTGCCGGGTTTTGTTTTTGAAGCATTTTACTTTGAGGAGAAGGTGTCAGCGAAGCTGACGGATAAGGCGGAAAACTGCCGGTTTAGTTTAATCCTGAGTTTTGCCCTCATGCCGGGCAGGCACCTACTTTCCCATGTGAGAAAGTAGGCAAAGGACACCAAAGGGGGAAACCCGTCGGCTGTTTCCCCTTTTGGAAACCCCTTTCGCGACCACCCTGCCTCGTTATCGGCAAGCTAATCGTGTCATTATTGGGCTTTGTAAGCTGATACTTTAAAAGCTCCGCAGAAGCAGGTTAATGCCTGTACTGCGGAGCTTTACTATATAGTTATTCCGTTTTCGGTAATTCTATTGAGTGTTCGTTGCAAAACAATTTTTAAATAAAACTCTTACTTTATCACAGTTACTCCGCCCATATAGGGAACGAGCACATCGGGAACGGTAACACTGCCGTCAGCGTTTTGATAATTCTCCAAAATTGCCGCAACTGTTCTTCCCACGGCAACGCCTGAGCCGTTCAAAGTGTAAACGAGCTGTGCTTTGTCTTTTGGGTTATCTTTATATCTTATTGCCGCGCGCCTTGCCTGATAATCTTCAAAGCACGAGCAGGACGATATCTCGCAGTACCTGTTGTAAGAAGGCATCCAAACCTCTATGTCATATGGTTTAGCAGAGCTGAAGCCGATATCGCCTGTTGACAGACAAACCACTCTGTAAGGAAGCTTTAAAAGCTGCAATACGCGCTCGGCATCGTTTGTAAGACCCTCAAGCTCCTTGTAGCCGTCCTCCGGCTTACAGAATTTGACAAGCTCGACCTTGTTGAACTGATGCTGTCTTATAAGACCTCTTGTATCTCTTCCCGCAGAGCCTGCCTCTGCACGGAAGCACGCGGAATACGCGCAGTATTTTATGGGGAGCTTATTGCCGTCCAATATTTCGTCACGGTGATAATTTGTTACAGGCACTTCTGCGGTAGGTATAAGGAAATAATCGGGATCGGTGAGCTTAAATGCGTCTTCTTCAAATTTCGGAAGTTGTCCCGTTCCTGTCATAGAAGCTCTGTTTACCATATAAGGGGGGAATATTTCGGTATAGCCGTTAGATGTGTGAGTATCAAGGAAAAAATTGATTATCGCACGCTCAAGCCTTGCGCCGGCGTTTATATAAAAGTGAAAACGTTTGCCCGTTACCTTCGCGGCACGCTCGGGATCAAGTATGCCCAGATCTTTTCCTAAATCCCAGTGGGCTTTAGGTTCAAAATCAAATTTTCTGGGCTCGCTGAATTTTCTTATTTCCACGTTTTCGGTGTCATCCTTGCCTACGGGAACGGTCTCGTTAGGCATATTGGGTATTGAGAGTAAAATTCCGCGCTGTTTATCTTCAAGCTCCGAGAGCTTTGTGTTTAAAGCTGCAATCTCATCGGATAAAGCCTTTAATTCCGCGAAAACAGCAGAGGCGTCTCCGCCTGATTTCTTTATCGCGGGAATCTCTTTGTTCTTTGAGTTTTGCTGTGCTTTTTTAGACTCCGATTTAGCTATGATCTCACGCCTTTGTGCGTCAATTTCGAGTATCTCGTCGATTTTTGCGTCAAAATCGGCGTTTCTTGTTTTCATTGCGTCTTTAACTTTTTGAGGGTTTTCTCTTATTAATTTTATATCAAGCATTTTTCATTTCTCCTTGCTTTTATTATTTATCTTCAAAGCTCTTTATAAGCTTTTTAAGGTCGTCTTCATCAAAAAATTCTATTTGCAAAGTGCCTTTATTTCCCGAAGCGGATTTTATGGTAACTTTTCTCCCGAAAAATTCGCTTAATGACATTTCCGCTTCTCTGTAAAGCGGCTTTACGGGCTTTTTGTGCGGTGCCGTATCTGCAAGCTCGCGCTGTTTTGCCATCTTTTCAAGCTCACGAACGGTCAGTCCGTCGTTTTCCGCAAGCTTTGCCGCCGCGAGCATATCGTCATAATTTTTGAAAAGCAAAAGGCTTCGGGCTTGTCCGTTGCTTAATGAGCCGTCTTTTACCTTTTCAAGTATTTGTTCGGGTAGGTTCAGTATTCGGAGTGCGTTTGCTATAACGGGGCGTGATTTGCCCACTGTTTTCGCAACTTCATCCTGCGTTAACTCATATTCGTCTATCAGCATTTTGTAGCCGAGGGCTTCTTCTATCGGGTTCAGGTCTTCACGCTGCAAATTTTCTATCAGAGCAATTTCCGCTGTTTCGCGGTCGCTCAGATCCTTTATGATAACGGGAACTTCCGTCAAACCTGCCATACGGCACGCTCTGAAACGCCGCTCGCCTGCCACTATCTGATATCCGCCGCCGATGATCGGCCTTACAAGCAAAGGTTGTATAAGTCCGTGCTTTGATATTGACTCGGCAAGCTCAGAGATTGCCGCCTCATCAAATGACTTTCTGGGTTGTGTTCTGTTGGGCTCAATTTCGGATAGCCTGAGGGTCGTTGTGTCGGCGCTGTTTTCGGTGGTGTTTTGCTCGAACAAATCGCTTAAGCCGCGTCCCAATCCGCCTTTTTTTGCTGCCAATCAATTCACCTTATTTCTTCTTATAATTTCATTTGCGAGCGCCATATAAGCGTCGCTGCCCTTGTTGCTTCTGTCGTAATACATAATGGGCTTTCCGTGGCTCGGCGCTTCCGAGATCCTTACACTGCGCGGTATAACTGTTGAAAACACTTTTTTCGGGAAGAATTTTTTAACTTCTTCCACAACCTGTTGTGTAAGATTGAGTCTGCCGTCATACATTGTAAGCAACACGCCCTCAATATCGAGCAGGGGATTATATTTACGTTTTACTATTCTCACGGTAGACATAAGCTGGCTCAAGCCTTCCAATGCGTAAAACTCGCATTGTATAGGTACCAAGACCGTGTCTGCCAGGCTCAAAGCGTTTATTGTCACAAGTCCCAGCGAGGGCGGGCAGTCTATTATAATATAATCATAATAGCCCCTTATCGTACTCACGGCATTTTTTAATATAAACTCTCTGTTTGGCATATCTGCAAGCGCCAGATCAGCCGCCGCCAAGTCTAAGCTTGATGGCAGAATATCGAGCCTCGGATACACCGTTTGAAAAACCGCTTTGTTTGCCGTAACGCCGTTTATGAGAACATCATACGCCGACACGGGAATAGTACGTTTATCTATACCCACTCCGCTTGTGGCGTTTCCCTGAGGGTCTATATCTATGAGTAATGTATTCTTTTCACAAATTCCCAGTCCTGCGGCGATATTTACCGCAGATGTGGTTTTTCCCACGCCGCCCTTTTGGTTGGCAACAGCTATTACTTTTCCCATCTTAATTAAGTGATATCGCAGAATTGATCTGCGGTTCATCTTTCCCCTTTAAAGTTTTCCAAATACAACCTAAATTATATCACTTTATTTATCATAGTAAAAGGGATTTTTTAAAAAAATTAAATTTTTGGAACTGTGCCAAATATTTTGGTGAATTGTTGCACCGTACCTTATCTGAGAAGAAGGCTTTTTGTATTGCGCCGAAGCGCAATGCGCGGATTAACATTGATTGCCGCTACGGTAAAATATCGGCTTGCAAAGCCAAAAAAGATACAATCACCTTACCGAGAACAAAGTAGGCGCCTGCCCGGCATTAGGGCAAACCGAGGTTTATAAATAACCAAAACATCGGCATCAAATGCTCAACGTCAAGATACAATCCCTCAGTCAGCTGCGCTGACAGCTCCCTTTACACAAGGGAGCCTGTTTGTTACGGGCAAACACTTTTCGACTCTACGGAAATTTTCGCCTTACAAAGCCAAAAAATGATACAATCACCTTGCCGAGAACAAAGC
>JAEEHZ010000017.1 GCA_016281115.1 Clostridiaceae bacterium
CTCTGTATAATCTACTTCTATAAGGTCGCAGATCTCCTGTAAAGATTCCTGCTTTGTTGACGCAACAACGGCAAGCACATTACCTACATACTTCGTAATGTCGCCTACGCCCATCATTACATCCCAGTCTTGTTTGATGTGACCTATATTATTGCAGGGAACATCATCCTTTGTCAAGATTTCAACGCAATCGGGATGCAAAAGGGCTTTGCTTACATCAATTGAGTTAATTCTTGCTCTCGGATATTTTGAGTATAAGCCTTTAGCAAAGATCATTCCGTCAACGTATATATCGTCTGCGAAAATGCCCGAGCCGTTTACTTTTTCCGCGGCGTCTATACGCTTTGCGTGCTCGTTCATATGAAGTGTCTTTGGGGCTTTGGGTATTTCTTTATGCTCTCTGAAAAACTCAGCCGCCATCAATATGGCGTCCTCAATTTTCTTGTAGCCCGTACAGCGGCAAAGGTTGCCCTTTATGGCTTTCTTTACATCTTCACGGGTTGGATTTAAGTTTACATCTAAAAGACTCTTGGCCGAAATTATCATTCCCGGAATACAAAAGCCGCACTGAACGGCTCCTGCTTCGGCAAAGCAATGCTCGTAAACCTTCATCTCGGCAGGGTCTATACCCTCAACCGTAAGTATCTTTTTACCCTCAAGCTTGCTTAATGAAACAACGCAGGCTTTTGTTTTCTGACCGTCAACAAGTACGGTACAAGTACCGCACGCACCCTCGCTGCAGCCGTCTTTTGTTGCCGTAAGGTGCAGATCGTCACGCAAGAAGCGTAAAAGCTTTTTATCGTGAGCGGATTCATAATCTTTTCCGTTAATATTTACTGTATACATAAAAGCTCCTTTTATAACGCAAAATGCGGAAACCGTCTGTAAAATCTCCGCACTTCGCATTTAATTTGATACGTTAAATTCCAAATTTGCTTAAAAATTCGCCAAGCAAATTCATACAAACAGTTTTACGATATTCGGCAGATACACGGCCTCTGGTCAAAACCATGCGCTCGGCGTATGCCTTGAGATAGTCTGCCTTTAAGCTCTTTGCTTCTTCCACTGTTTTGCCTATAAGCATAGCTTCAATGTCTTTATAGCGCAAAACAGTATCCGCAACGGCACCGAAAGCAGCCGCGATATTTGTAATTTTTCCGTCTTTTTCTTCAAAAACGCCGGCAAAAGATACCCTTGAAATGGCAAGCGCATTTCTGCCGCCTATTTTTTCATAGTAATAATTCTCAAGTCCGCACTTGGGAAGCAAAACTTCAGCTATAAGCTCATCACCGGCGAGGTCAAGCTTTTTGCGGCCTAAATAAAATTTATCGACATCTACAATGCGCTCGCCTTTTAAAGACACAAGGCGCAGTTTTGCGTCAGATACAAATTCTATAAGAACGGAATCGGCCTTTGCCGAGCCATTGCCCAAGTTGCCGCCGAATGTTCCCGCGTTTCTGATGGCAGGAGCCGCTATTCGTGATACTGCCTCTTTCATAAGAGGGGGAACGAGGTCGCTCTCTAGTGCCTGCGTAAATGTAACCGCCGCACCTATGCGAATATATTTATCATCAACAGTGATTTGCTTAAGTTCCGAGATATTTTGCAGGAACAAATAGCAGGGGTTCGGTCTGTTTTCTACCATCAAATCGGTACCGCCGGCATAGGGTACAACTTCGTGAGCTGCTCTTATTTCCAATGCTTCTTTAAGCGTTTTAGGTGAATATCCGTTTACCATAATCCGTTACCCTCCTTGGCTGCGATTTTTACTGCGTTTACGATGGCGTTGTAGCCCGTACAGCGGCAAAGATTACCCGATAATCCTTCTCTTATTTCTTCTTCTGTCGGGTTTGCGTTTTTAGAGAGAACAGACTCGGCAGCCAATACCATACCGGGGATACAGAATCCGCACTGTACGGCAGAAACAGAAGCAAACGCCTTGTCCAAAACCGCAAATCTTTCAGTTTCGCGGAAGCCTTCAAGCGTAACCACTTCGTGTCCTTCCACGGCGCCCATAGCCACACAGCATGAGTTTATAAGCGTCCCGTTAATAAGCACAGAGCAAGCGCCGCATTCGCCTTCCTTACATCCGCATTTTACGCTTTTGCAATCGTAAGTATCGCGTAAAACGTCGAGCAATCTGTCGGCAGCACTGCCGTCATATTCTACTTCTTTTCCGTTTAATATAAAGCGTATTGCATCCATTTACTTTGCCTCCTTTGTGATTTCTTTAAGTGTATCCTCCGCTGTAAACGGAGCATGATTAAGTCTGTGCATTTTACATCCGCCGAGCGCCTGTTCTACGGCAGCTACATACGCGCCCGGTGCGCCTACAAGCGGAAGCTCTCCCGCACCCTTTGCGCCGTAAGGTCCTTGCGGATATTCTTCGACATGAAGCATACATTTCATATTGGGAACATCCTTTGTTGTGGGAATCAGATAATCTGAGAAAGAGTTGTTGCGGATGCGTCCTTTGTTGTCATAATCCATTTTCTCGATAGAGGAATATCCTATACCCTGAAGGAATCCGCCCTCCATCTGTCCCATAACTATGTTATAGTCCATCGGCGTGCCTACATCAAAGTTGCCATATGCCCCCAAGATCTTTGTAAGGCCTGTGTAAGTGTCAACTTCAACTTCAATGGCGTTTACTGCCCATGCGTAGGTGGGGTAAGCGTCGCCCTGGAATTTATCAAGATAGAACGGGATCATAAAGTCAGGCTCTTTAAAGCGTTCTTCAACTTCCTGCTCTTTTCCGTCCTCCCAAATGTCACGAAGCTTTATTGCGGCTCTGCGCAAAAGCTCACCTACTACCATAAGCGAACGTGAGGCAACAGTAGGACCTGAATCAGGCACACGCTCTGTATCGGGATGATTGTAATATACTTTATCAAGAGGTAAATTAAGCTCGTTTGCTACAATTTTCGGGAATGTGGTGCGAAGTCCCTGACCTATCTCACCGTTTGACGCAAGAACTTCAACAGTGCCGTCTGCATATTTATGAAGCTTTGCAACAGCCTTTATCAAATCTCTTTCGCCTGAGCCCGTAAAACCTGCGCCGTGGAAATATGCCGACATACCTATGCCTCTGCGATAGCGGCCTGTCTGCTCTTTTGCATATTCTTTATGTTTGCGTTTAAGATCGCATTCTTTGTCTATTTCGTTTATCATATCCTGTACAGGAACCGGGAAGTGATATTTGCCTTGTGTAGAAGTCATATCGCCTTTTTTAACGAGATGAGCCTCTTTGAACTCTACCGAATCAACGCCCAATTCCTGTGCCACATGATTCATCATCATTTCTATCGCAAAGAAGGTCTGAGGCGCGCCGAATCCGCGATAAGCTCCGCAAGGAGATGTGTTTGTCTTAACGGCTCTGCCTCTTACATGAACATTGGGAATATTGTAAATTCCGGGAGCCGCTATAATGCCTCTCTGCAAAACAACAGCCGATAATGTGCTGTATGCGCCTGCATTGAAGATAACATCGCAGTCTACGGCGGTAACCTTGCCGTCTTTTACTGCCATTTTATATTTACAAAGCGACGGGTGACGCTTTGAGGTGTACTCTAAATCCTCGCGCCTGTCAAATACGCATCTTACAGCGGCGTTTGCCTTATGTGCCGCAACCGCTACCTGTGAGCCGAGAATAGACGGAAAAGCTTCTTTGCCGCCGAATCCGCCGCCTGTTACATCTTGCAAAACATGCAATCCGTCGGGAGCGCATCCGAGAACGCGCATAACCGCACCGTGAACATAATAAGCGCACTGCATTGAACCGTGAACATACATTTTGCCGTTTTTTTCAGGCTCCGCCATCATACCCTGTGTTTCAAGATATGTCTGATCTTGATAGCCTGTTTCAAATTCTTCTTCAAAAATATGGTCTGCTTCACTGAAAGCCTTTTCAATGTCTCCGTGACCGAATTCGTAATCAAAGAAAGCCTTTTCGGCTGTTCTTATATCAAGAACGGGTTCAAGCTCCTCATATTCAACATTGATCTCACCGAGAATACGAATTACTTCCTTTTCATCGGGACCTACAACCATACCTATGGGCTCGCCTATGTACTCAACCGTTTCTCTTGCGTATACGGGAGTATCATCCAAAACAATATTTACATTGTTATCGCCGGGAACATCCTTAGCGTCCACATAATAATAACCGTCGGGCAGCTTCGGCACATTTACTTTGATTATTTTTGCTCTTGCGAGCTTTGAGTGAAGCAGCTTTCCGACTAAAATCGGACTGCCGTCCTTTGCCGCCGTATAGTCGCCGACATATACGCTTTTACCGGACATTTTCGGCGCATGATCTTTCTTTACAACAGATCTGCTGATTTCTTTCATTAAGAAAAACCTCCCTTTATATATCAAAATATTTATTTACTCATTTTCGTATTTGGATTTGCAGTTTTTATAATCTTCTTGAGTATCAAGGTCTACCCAAACGCCTTCATCATCAACGGGTACCTCGATAATGCTTTCGTCATACTTATTAAAAAACGCTCTTAAGCCGCCCTGACCTTCAAAGGCTAATATATCGGGAATATAACTGCTGCTTATCAGCGGCGGATGCTTACGGTAGCCCGAAAGTGTGGGAAAGATTATCTCTCTTTCTCCGCGCCTGCGCTCAATCAGTGCAGAAAATGTACTTTGTTTTACAACAGGCATATCGCCGGGGAGCAGAAAAAAGGCATCACATTTCGGCATAGCATTAAGTCCTGATTTTATTGAATGAAGCATATCGGTTGTTGCAAATTCGCTGTTTCTGACAATTATGAGCCTGTCCGCGTAGCGTGATCTGAGAATCGGCTCAACATCATCCGCTTTATATCCCGTTACCGCAACGATTCTTTGGACACCTGCACATATCAAACTGTCTATCGTATTTTCTATCAATGTTTTGCCGCGCAATTCAACCAGCGGCTTAAATTCTCCCATTCTGGAAGAAAGTCCCGCTAACGGCACCAACGCACAAATAGTTTTCTTTGACATTAAAGTACTCCTAAAATCCGTACCGCTCATTATATTTTATTAAGTATAACGATACATATTTA
>JAEEHZ010000184.1 GCA_016281115.1 Clostridiaceae bacterium
ACGGCTATATCGCCTATTAGCGACCGTTTAATACCCAAATTCATAATTGCGCCTAAGAAATCTCTGTGATTGAGATTATCCGAAAACTTGGCGTTTATGGGGGCAGCCTTAATGCACTGTATAGGGAAGTCAATATCATATCCGAATAATTCCTTACTTCCAAAGCGGATAATTACCCTCTCGCAGCCGTCGTAACCTCCGAACAACGAATACGGAACGTAACCGAATTGAGATCTTATCTCATTAAACAGGCTCAGATCTCCCTGAGAGCAAAAGTCTGTAAATGTGTATTCGCTGTTGTTATACGATTTTTCCGCAAGCTCGCGAAACCGCTTCTTTACAAGTTCTTTTTCGTCCATTTTAATTCTCGTTTCTCATATTGTCGGCAATGGTCTCAAGCGTTTGAGAAACAACATTGCCTGCGCTGTAAAAGCCCAAACCGCCGTTCTCTACCACGCAAGCAAACGCGAGCGGACAGTCCTCGTCAAGCGTAAAGCCCGTTATCCAGCCGTGAGCATCGTCGTTTTTGCCTGTTTCCGCAGTGCCTGTTTTGGCGCAAACGGTAAGTGACGGAAAACTCCAGTCGCCGTAATAGTCGCTTACGGTTGAGCGCATCATATCTTTTATCTTTGCCGCTGTGGAAGGCTTTATCAAAGACTTTGAGCTCATTACGGCAGATAAATCTATTAAAGAGGTGTTTTTTACGGTATGCGGAATAATCGTGCTGCCGCCGCGGGCAACTCCTGCCGACAGTATAGCCATATTCATTGGGCAGACCTCATCTGTATACTGACCTATTCCTGCCCAGGCAACCTCTGCCTTAATTGCCTTGCTGAGGTCAAAATTGCCCTTTGCGGTGGGATTGCCGTTAACTTTATATGAGCTTGTTATGCCCAGAGAATCAGCGTATTTTTCAAGTGTTTCTTTGCCTAATTTACAGCTCAGCTCGGCAAAAGCAATGTTGCATGAATGTGAAAACGCTTCTTTCAGCGTAAGCTCGCCGTGACTGTCCATACACGTTACCTTGTGACCGTCAATATCAGTTGAGCCACCGCAATAAAATGTCATATCCTCAACATCGGGAATGTTTTCAATTGCAGCGCAAAGAGTAACTATCTTAAATGTTGAACCGGGAGGATAAAGCCCTGACAGGGTCTTATCAAGGTATACGCCGTCGTAAGCGGTATCGTCAGAGCTTATCTCCGGAGGTGACGCGGGGTCGTACGTGGGCGTGCTCACAGAGCATAATAATTCACCTGTTTTGTAGTTATACACCACAACCGCGCCGTTTCTGCCGCTTAATGCGTTATATGCAGCGGCACAGGCGGCGCTGTCTATTGTTAACTGCATATTTGTATTGCTCAAAAGCTTGCCGAATGACGAAGCCCCGAACAAAATATTGTATCCGCTGATACTTGAGCGGTATATGCTTTGTATTGATGTAGAAATATTTGTGCTTGTGTCGCCTACCATATGAAGCGTGGCTTTACGCACGTCCTCTCGGCTGTTATACACTCGCTCGCCGTCTGAGGAATAAGCGAGAAGCTCGCCGTAGCAGTCGGTTATTGTTCCGCCGTCGGCAATGCCTGTTGCGGCGTAATGACCGTTATACGGCATATTTGCCCATGATCTTCCGTCTGAAAACCAACGAAAGACAAACACGAACATTCCTATTATAAACAGCAACGCAAAAATAAATACGGAATAAGACCGTCTGCGTGTACGTTTCATATCAAGATCTCCCGTGCAATAATTATTTGATATCAGCTTTCCGCAATCTGAGCACTATGTTTGCGTGAAAGCTTTTTATACGTCCGCTCATCCGCGGCTTTTATAAACGCAAGCAGGCCCCAGCAGCTTATCATACTTGAGCCGCCCAAGCTTATAAAAGGCAGGGTAACCCCCGTAAGCGGTAAAATATCTGTTGCGCCGAAAACATTGAGCGAGGCTTGTATTATTAAAAGTCCCGCGGCACAGCACGCACTTATTGAATAAAAGGAAGATCGGCTGAGCGTTGTTATCTCTCTCGTATAAAACACGAGCGCGGCAAGTGACAAGGCAACCGTGACCGCAACAATAAGTCCCGATTCTTCACAAAGCAAACCAAAAACAAGGTCGCTTTCGCTTGCGAATATGTATTTCAAAAATCCGTTGCCGACTCCTACGCCGAACAAACCTCCGCTTGCGCTGTATGTAAGTACCCTTGCCTGTTGATAGGCGGCGTCATCGTAATTCTGCCACACATTGCCCCACGCCGCAAAGCGCTGCGCGATATACGGTTTAAAGCATAAGATTATCATTGCGCCGAAAAACGCCGCAACAAGCGCCAAAATAACCGTTTTGTAGTCGCCTGAGCGGATTATTGAAATAATAAGGAATGTGGCAAAAAATATAAGCGCTGTTCCAAAGTCACTCATAATAAACAGCGCGCCTATGCAAATGGCAGAGAAAATAATAAACTCCGTTAAGTTTCTGTTTGTCTGTAAAACGTCCAACGTCGCCGCACTTACAAAGATAAATATAACCTTTACAAGCTCCGACGGCTGAACGGTAATGGAGCCTATTTGTATCCAGTTTTGCGCGCCGCTGCGCACCGTTCCGAAAACAAGGTTTATCGCAAGCAAAACGACAGCCGCGCCCATTGCGTACATTCTCATTTTCAAAAGTTTGTCGGGGTGCTCCAAAAGGCGTATTATCACCAAGAATAATATCACACCTAAAATAACACATATAAGCTGAACATAAGCCTGTCGCAGGTTTTGCCTTATCAAGAGGGATACCCCTATGCCCGAAAACAGCAGTCCCAAAGTTTCAAGCTCAAACGATGATCTTTTCAAAAATCCTCGTGTAAAAGCAAATACGGAAATAACAACTGCCGAAAAAGCACCGTAAACAATAAAAGCCTCAGGCATAAAGCCGTCAGATGCAAAAGCCGCCTGTGTAAAAAACATAAACAGCGAAAAAAGCATAAGCAACAAAAGTACAAAAGGGCGCATTGCCTTTTTGTGAGGAGAGGCATCCTTTTCATCGAGACTGCGGTGCGAGCTTTCACCCTTTTTCACTTCAAACTGTGTTGCGCCAAGTGTTATAACATCGTTTAAAAAGATCTGTGTTCTGCCCTGACAGCGCTTATTATTCACAAAAACGCCTGCCTTTGAGCCCGTGTCGCTTATAAACCAGCCCTCGTTTCTCCTAAGTAATACTGCGTGGTCGCGCGAGACTGTGGAGTCAGCGATATATATGTCGCTGCCGCGGCTTCTGCCAAGTGAGTTTTCCCAATAATACACGGGTACGGTCTCGTCTGTTATTGTATTATGCAAGCTTATAAGCGGCTTTTTTCCGCGTTTTTGTATCCGCATACTGTAAAAGCATTTTACAATAGTGAACACCGTAAGCAATGACGCTGCCACTCTCAGCGCAAAAACGCCGTAATCCGTGATAAATTCTATTATATTATCCATTTACTTAAGCTCCGATCGATTTGCGCTTTTATCCCTAAGCTCACTGTCGATACTAAGCGCTATTTCTATGGGGTCTGTATTCTCTTTTTCCTGCTCCAAATATTGGCGGCGCTTTTCTTCGCGCACTTTGAATCTGTGGAGCATATTCTCCGCCCAATTAGAATCAATTTTCAAAAAGCCTGTCATACTGCTGTCCAGCCCCGCTGTCTTTCTCACTATATATTCTGCTTTGTGATAAACCTCCATTCTGGTACTCTGACAATAAGGACCGTTTGATGTTTCAAACTCAAAGCCGATGGTGTTTTTCTCCTGATAACAAAATGAGAATGTCCCTTTAATGATCTCGCAATCCTCTTTTTTCTTTACAACATTTAAAACGGCAAGCTTTGTTATTTCTATCGCCATATCGTCAAGTCCCGACTCTAATATATGGATCTTCTCTCTGAATGTATCGTAATCGGGTACAATGCGTCTTTTCACATATTTCAGCGAATCGTAATCCTCTTCAAGCGCGGTGTCTATTATTCTGCTGCTGTCTATATCGGGTATGTAATAGACTAAAAAACGTCTTTCCATATCGTTATAAAGCACGGGATGTCTTATCTCAAAGCTTCCCCCGCAATATTTGCAAAGTTTTGTAAATATTGAGGCGGAAATAACGTCTTCTTTTATCTCGGGATTAAGGGTAATATTTATAGACGGATACACCACAATATTTTGCTGTTTTTGACAATGGGGACAGGTAACCTTTTTTGTTTC
>JAEEHZ010000185.1 GCA_016281115.1 Clostridiaceae bacterium
CTAAAATCTTTTTTCGGTACAATTTCCTTATTTTTGCACGCCGGAATTCCCATTATAATAATTCATATGCAGGGTGACGACGGCTCGGCGATAATATTTATGCTTATGTTTTTGATAATGGCGTTCTGCGCAGGGGTACAGCTAAGATATTTTGCAGTTTTGTTCGGTGGTGTGGCTGTTTTACTGCCTATAATATGGAATCGCTTTTTAAACAATGAGCACCGTAACAGAATATTGTCACTTTTCAACACCGATGAAAGCAATTTATCCGATTACGCTTGGCAGCAATATCAGGCAAAGGTATCGATCGCCTCCGGGGGGTTATCGGGTACAGGATATTACAGGGGCGAACGCGTTGCCTCGTATATTGTTCCCGAGCAGGAAAATGATTTTATTTTTACGGTAGCCGGAGAAGAACTTGGGTTTATAGGATGCGCCGCAATTTTGATCATTTTATTCGGTATAATGCTGAAGTGCTTATTCGATTGTTCGTCTTCCAAAGATGATTTGGGAAAATACATCTGTATCGGCTTTTTCTCTCTTTTATTTGCTCAAACTATCATAAACATAGGTATGGTGCTGGGACTCTTGCCCGTAATAGGAATCACGCTCCCCTTTTTCAGCTCGGGAGGAACATCCGCAATGTGCTTGTATCTGGGATTCGGTTTGGTCCAAAGTGTATATATTCACAACGAAGATGATAATAAGATAAAAATAAGAATAGATAAATTTTCTTTAGTAAGATAACAAGATAACAAATCCACCGACGTAATGCTTTTACGACGGTGGATTTACTTATGATATAATTTTGAACATTTATTATGAGATAAAAGAAATAAATTCGTTTGGGTTTGATTTATAATCCTGAATTATTTCTTCTATGTGGTATTCGGATACGCAGTTTTTACACAAATAATCGCATAAAACTCGAATATGTTGTTCGTTATCCGATATATTAATAAATACATACGGTTTGGGATTGTTTTCGTATATAAACTCTAATCCATATGTATTATTTTTACAGATAAATACATTCACGGTCAGTGAATCTGATTTGATAGTGTGCATAATGGGTTCTGCCTTTCATTTGTGATTATTAAGAAATCATTACAGAAACTTTACAATTCTGTAACGCCGTGAAAGTATATCACTTAAAATTTAAATTGTCAATATAAGGCAGAGTATTTTCAGATTTTATACACAATAGACATTTAAGTCCCAACAAGGCACATATTTATGCTTACGCATATACACTTTATAATTCCTGTTAATCTGCTTTATAACAATCGGAATATCAAAAATATCTCTGCATCTGTGATAAGCGGCAATATTCAGCTTTGGTTTCAGATCTGTCAAAACACACCTTGCCCCGTATAACATATCTATTTCACTGCCCTCTATATCTGCCTTGAGATAAGAGCATTTTTGTTGTTTGCAAATTTGGTCAACTGTTACAGCGGAAACCGAAAAATCTGTTTTTTCACAAAACTGTGTTGATCCTCTGCCCTGCTTTGTTGATAAAAACACTTGTGTGCATTTATCGCTTACAGCGGCGTTGATAAATTCTGTATTACTTTTTGAATCAAATTTCTCACATAGCTTTTTATATGTCTTTGGGTTAGGCTCAACAGCAGTTATCGTATCATATTTTTGATGTGAATAATGTAAAAACTCGTCGATGGTATCGCCTTTATAAGCGCCCAGATCCAGATAGTTTTCATGCCCGCCCAAGTTCAGGATATCAAAAGCCTCATCCTTATCCGATTCCATATCAAATAAAATATCTATTTTGCCTGTGTATTGAAACTTAATAGCATTGTAATAAACATCTCTCGATTTTTCATCTTCGAAGATGCTGTACGCAAAATTGATTTTTTCATAGTGCTTTTTAATAAATTCCGAATTAAGTATCTCATTTCCGTATACGGGAACGCACGGAACAACAACCTCATACCTTTGAGAAATAAGCTTAATGTTGTTTATAACATTGTCTAAACAGCTTGCAAAGCACACGGCAATAGTAAAATCTCCGTATTCTTTTTCAAAATCCGCAAGTCTTTTCACGGTATAGCCTCTAAAGCTCTGCCCTCTGCAAAAATCATCGCTTACGAACACGCCTTCGGGCTTTATATCAAGCTGTGTTATTTCGTCCAAAACTTTATCGGCGCCGTTGCCTGTTCCGTATAAAAGTATCGGCTTTTTGCTTTGTTTTAAAATATCCCACACGCTCGGTGTGTCAAGTAAGTTTCTGATATCCATATCAATAACCTTTTTTCAGCAAATCGTTTTTTATATATTTAAAAGTTGCGTCTTCTCCTTTTTCTTTTATCATAAACAGAAGTTTTTCAAGCAATTCTCTCGTCTCCGGGTGAAGCATATAGTGTTCTTTAGAGTTTACATAATACTCCCACGAATCTCCGTCGGTATAGTTTTCTTTGTTGTAGTTTTTGCTTGCGGCAACCCTGTCGCACAGCATTTCGGCAACATATTTTACAGGCATTTTCATAC
>JAEEHZ010000002.1 GCA_016281115.1 Clostridiaceae bacterium
TTCCAAAGGGGGAAACAGCCGACGGGTTTCCCCCTTTGGTGTCCTTTGCCTACTTTCTCACATGGGAAAGTAGGTTCCTGCCCGGCATTAGGGCAAAACGTGTTATTATACATAACCAAATAATCGGCTTCAAATGTTCAATATCAAGATACAATCCCTCAGTCAGCTGCGCTGACAGCTTCCCCTCAATGGGAAGCCTTTTTAGGCGAACAGTGTTCGCCGCCATAGAAAAATTTCGGCTTGGAAAGCCAATATGGAGCCTATTATCACAGCGATTTATTCTGAAATTGCGCTTTGTGGGCGCCTTTTTAAAAGCATCAGCTTTATTACCGCAAAAATAAACAGTATTATGCTAATCCACTGCGAGGTCGAGAAAAACCATAAAAATCCTCTTATTTCGTCGCCTCTGAAAAATTCGAGCGTAAATCTTACAACGGGGTACATTATAAGATACCAATATGTTATTTTGCCCTCTTGCTTTTTCTTTAAAAACAGCCTTAGCAAAATCAAGAAAATGATAAAGTTGAAGCCCGCCTCAAAAAGCTGAACGGGAAATCTTACAACACCGTTTATTTCGGGAGAAATTGTGTTTGTGTGTGTTATAAATCCCCAACTGCTTTCAACGCCGTAGCAGCAGCCGCCCAAAAAACAGCCTATTCTGCCGAATGTATGAAAAAGCGGCACGCATACCGCAAATATGTCCAAAATCTGAGAACGTACAAGAATCTTTGAGCGCTTTGTATAAATCATCAAAGCTACAACAGCGCCGATAAATCCTCCGTAAAATACCATTCCGCCGACAAAAGGAGCCAATGCCTGCCCGAATTCAATAATTCCGCCGTATTTTCCTATATTTGAAAACACGTTTATAATACCCGGAATGTTTGTAATTGAATAGAGGATATGCCCCCCTACAACAAGTCCCGCACCCGCGACAAGCATTACAAGCACAATATCTTCAAATGCTATTTTGTATCTTTTTCCCAGCAAAGTCGCAACTAAGCCGCACAAGAGCAATCCCACTACCGAGCAAACCGAATAAGTTCCTATAACCCTGCCGAAAACCTCAAAAAACGGAAACATAAACAAAAACACCCAAAAAATAATATAAATTGAAAATGCGACCGGAAGTAATATACAACCGGCCGCAAATTGCATTTCAGTTAAACAAATTAGTTCAATGCACTGCCATATGCGCTTAAAAGATCGTTAAGCTCATTTGTGTATTGGCTTGCAGTATTCGTTACGCAAATAGCGCAGATTGTGCAAGTAAAGAAACCAACAAGAGAAAGAGCAGCACCAATTATTGAGAGAACCAAACCTGCTGTAGCCATTCCCGTGGGAACGCCTGCCTCAGTAGCCTGCTTCTTACCCTTAACCGACAGTACGATACCAACTACGCCCAGTACGATACCCAAGATGTTTAAATAAACAAACCAAGCCAAAACAAGTGATAAGATACCGAGTACTAAACCAATAATTGATAATGTTTTTCCGTCTTTTTGCATAATATACACCCCCGTATAAATTTGCGAGCAATTAGATTAACTGCTACGTTGCGATTATACTACTTTAAAAAGAAAAAGTCAATATTATTTTTTATTAAAACGCCCATTTTAGGAAAAAAATTATGCTTATCATACAAAAAAATGTAACTTTTTGTTAAAAAACGGGGCGTTTTTGTCACATTATTGACACATTTATTTTTTCACACAAAAAACAATCCCAAAGAAACCCGTAAATGCTTCTTTGGGAAAAATTTTGTTTAATAAGCTTATTATCAGTTGCTGCCCTGTCTTTGAGATGCCTTTATGCTCTGACGGGTCTTTCTCAGCTCGTTAACGTTTGCCGTAAGCATTTCGTCCGCGCGCTTCATTATCTCTTCAACGTAATCATTCGCCGCCTTGCGAACTTCGCGGGATTTAAGCTTTGCGTCCGACATCATCTGATCTGCTGTTGCCTTTGCGCTGCGAACGATCTCGTTCTCGTTTATCATGCTCTTTCTGCGCTCTTCGGCAACTCTTATAATATCGTCTGCCTCTTGCTTTGCTGAATTGATGATATTTGAGCGATCGGAAACGATAGCCTTGGCCTGCTTAAGCTCTCCCGGCAATGCCGCGCTCAATTCGCTGAGCATATTAAGCAAAACGTCGGATTCTACCATTACTCTGCCTGTAAGCGGAACGGGACGGGCGTTTTTTATGGTTTCTTCCAAGCTTTCAATGATTTCTTCTGTTTTCATAGTTTATATCCCCCTGTTAATTTTTGTTTACTGATTTATTTATTATATCCTGTTTAATAATCTCGGGTACAAACCCTGTAATATCTCCGCCTAAGGCGGCAACTTGCTTTACAGTGCCCGAGCTTAAGTACATATATTCACTTTGTGAGGTGAAAAAGACGGTCTCCATATCCGGGTTAAGTCTTTTGTTTGTAAGCGCCATTTGAAATTCATAATCAAAATCCGACACCGCGCGCAAACCTCTTACAACCGCGCAGGCATTCTTGCGCTTTGCGTAATCCGCGAGAAGCCCGTTAAAAGAATCTATTTCCACATTATTAATACTAGCTTCTTTTAGTGCTAACTCCAAAAACCGCATACGCTCGCTTATTGAAAAACAGGCTTGTTTATCAGCGTTAATCAAAACCGCAACTATTACTTTGTCAAACATTGCGCAGGCGCGTTTTATCATATCTATATGCCCCAGTGTTACCGGGTCAAAGCTACCGGGATAAATTCCTACTCTCATTGCCGCCGAACACGCTCCCCTCGCATTTTTTCAGTTTTGGTTTTGTGTGTAATATGTAATTTTTATTTTTCCGTATCTGCGGATACGGTCAACGGAAAATCCGCCTGCTTCTTCAGGTAATTGCTCATCCACGGAGCTTTCGCAAATAATGGTGCCGCCGGGTTTAACAACTTGCGTCACCATAGGCAATACCGAATTTATTAATTCTTTGCCGTACGGTGGGTCCAAAAAAGCGATATCAAACTTATCATCAACCGAACACAGAAAAGATCTGCAATCGGAATGAATAACCACCGCACCCGAACCGATATACCCCGCGCGAGTAAGGTTTTCTTTGCAAACTGCTATGCTTTTTCTGTTTTCATCTACAAAAAAGGCGGTTTTTGCGCCGCGGCTCAAAGCTTCAATCCCCATTTGTCCCGAGCCTGCGAACAAGTCCAAAAAAGTGCAATGCTCAAGCTCAAACTGAACGCTGCTGAAAACAGCTTCTTTTACCTTGTCGGTAGTGGGTCTTACAATATCTCCGCCGTCAAGCGTTTTTAATATTAAACCTTTTTTGTCGCCTGCAATTACTCTCATATATACCTCTGTGCAAACGGATAATACTAATATGACAGCAAACTGCCGATACTACCTGTTTATTATCCCATAAATACAACACATTGTCAATTATTTTTATCATTTTAATTATTTTTCTGCATATTGATGTAAAAACAGACTTGTTACGCGCAAATTTTGAATTAAATATCAATTAATTCTCATTCTGCCGCATTTACTATTTGGAGCATGTAAAATAATCGTAAGTGCTGTCGGCAATTTTGCAAAACTCTTCCATACTCAGCTGCTCTGCGCGTGCGCTTTTGTCAACGCCTGCTTTCTCGATTATTTTTTCTGCGTCGCTTTTGCTTATTGAAAGCCCCGCCGCCAAAGTATTCGGCAAAACCTTGCGCCTTTGTAAAAATGCCGCTTTTATTACCTTGAACAGCGTTTTTTCATCTTTTGGGGTTATTACAGGCTCTTTTCTCACATTCAGCCTTATAACTGCCGAATCTACTTTCGGAGCGGGCATAAAGCTGCCTGCGGAAACCTTGAACAGCATCTCGGGCTCGCAATAATACCGTGCAGATATGGTAACGGCTCCGCAATCACGGCTGCCGGGCATGGCACACAATCTTTGCGCCGCCTCTTTTTGCACCATTACCGTAATACAGGTTACATCAAGCTTATCTTCAAGTAATTTCATAATTATCGGCGATGTTATATAGTATGGCAAATTAGCGCAAACAGATACGGGCATATCTCCGAATTCTCTTTTAATAAGGTCGTTCAGATCAAGCTTCATAACGTCATCGTTTATTACAGCAAGATTTTTATGTTCGGAGAGCGTTTCTCCCAAAACGGGGATAAGCCTTTTGTCAATTTCAACCGCAACAACCTTTTTTGCTCTTTTGCACAGCTCGTTTGTAAGTACGCCGATACCGGGACCTATTTCCAACACGCCGTAACTCTCGTCAGGCACACCGTATTCGGCTATTTTCGGACAAACAGAAGGGTTGATTATAAAATTTTGTCCCAAGCCTTTGGAAAAAGAAAATCCATATCTTTGCAATATTCCTTTTATCAGCGTTATGTCATAAAGTTTATCCATTTATTCTCAGCCCCTTTGGATACTTGTTTTTCAGCCTGCCTTGTGAGTATTTCCCAAAACCAAGCGTAATCCCCTCAACACACACTGCACAGTAGCCATTCGCAAGTCCGAGATTATCTGCCTCAAGCTCCTCGCCGCGCAAGTATTTGTATAACCTTTCATCGTTTATATCGAAATTAACATAATTTGCGCAGTCATCGGCCTTTGCCGCAACAAAAGCCGCGTGTGAAGGTTCAAATCTGTTTTTCACGATATCGCCCATATACACTCCTGCCCGCAATACAGGCAAGCCCGAAATATCGGGCATATTATCGGGCAGGCAATATACGCTGCCGTTTATCACCGCATAATTCTCTCTAAACGGGTTATTTACAAACAATTCATTTATAGATTTGGCAGCTGTTTCAACGTCCTTTTTATCTGCAGACAACGGAAGGTATTTTTTCGCTTTTGCGGTTTCTCCGTCTGTTTTGATAAGCCGGGCGCAGAAATGCCCTTCTCCCCCGTCCTGCGGAAATATTCTCACACAACCGTTTTTCAACGTTACACTATGCCCGTTGACGGTTGTATCAAGCTCAAAGTTTTTGTTTTGCTCCAAAAACTTTTCTATTACACCCTCATTTTCCTCACGTGAAAACGTGCATGTAGAATACACAAGCACGCCGCCCGGTTTTAATGCCTCTTTTGCCGTGTTTAAGATCATAAGCTGGCGGTTGGCGCATGAGAGAACGTGTGAGCGGCTCCACTCAGATGCCGCCTTAGGGTCTCTCCTGAACATACCTTCACCCGAGCACGGCGCGTCTACAAGAATTTTATCAAAAAAGCCCTGCATTTTTCCGCACAGACTTTCCGGTGTACAGCTTGAAATAATGCTGTTTTTAACACCGCAGCGTTCCATATTTGAAAGAAGAATCGAAGCGCGGGATCTTATTATCTCATTGCTCCAGATTAAACCTTTTGAGCAAA
>JAEEHZ010000186.1 GCA_016281115.1 Clostridiaceae bacterium
TATGCCGATTAAAGGCTTTTCCCTCAAGCTGCTTTACCCAAGCGAGAATATGCGGTATTCGGTAGATATAGATATGTATATAAACGGAGAAAAAGCATCTGCGGCAGACAGTATAATGCAGCGAAACGGTTTCAGCTTTCATTCTGCCGAATATGAACAGCTGATTTATTATAAAGAGCCGATTTACAATTATGAGCTTCATACCTCGATAGTAGAATCCGGTGTAACCGGCAGCGAGTATTTTTTGAACTCATATGACCGCGGCGTACCGTATCTCAACTACTCATATGCGCGCCTTATGAGCAATGAAGATCTGGTTATTCACAGTGTTGTTCACTTTTATAAGCATTTTGTGGGAGAAGGCGCCGGGCTGAGATTTTTGCTCGATTTGTACCTTATTAACAAAAAGCTTGACTACGACAAAGAATATGTTAAAACCATATTGTGCGATATGAAGCTTTATGAGTTTTATAAGAGGATGACTCACCTCAGTGAGATCTGGTTCGGCGAAGAAGAATATACACCGGATTATGAAAAAATAGCAGATTTTATATTTTTGAACAGCGCCTTCGGCAACTTTGACGTGGGAGCATCAAACAGGGCAAATCTAGATAAAAATCAAAAGGCATCAGTCGCAAAACGTATAAAAAGTCACCTTAAGTGGTGGTTTCTCGGACTTGACGATATGAAAAAGTTTTACCCTGTATTAAACAAGGCACCGTTTCTGCTGCCGTTTTGTTGGATACACAAGGGCATAAAAACGCTCATTAAAAAACCTCAGTCAATAAAACGTGAAAAAGATAAGCTAAAGTTATCTTTGGATATCAAAAAAATATACAAACTAAGCGGGCTTGATGAATAACGATAAAGTAAAAAAAACAAAGCGCTTTCGACGATTTATATATCGGAAGCGCTTTAGCTTTTTTATTATTTAATTATATCATAAAATTCAATCAAACAATGCCCAATCCATAAATTCGGAAAAAACAAGTCTCCACCAGGCTTCGTTGTGTTCGGCTTTTTCCTCTTCGACAAATTTAATCTTGTTTTTGTCATATCCGCCTTCAAGCAGGCGATTTTTCATATCGACAGCAAACGGATAAAGCTCTTCATCAAGTCCCACCTTACCGTCGTAAATATATATCTTAGGCATATTTTCGGACTCAAAGTCAAAGCTTTTAAGGTAATTTTTCCATACTGTATCACCGAATAATATGAATGCCGGAGACAACGCCCCAATAGCGCAGAATTTATCGTGATGCTCCATACCTATATAAAATGCTTCAAGACCACCCGAGCTTGAACCGGCTATCAAGTTATCTTCTCTTGCGGCAGAGGAATTGTAATTGCTTCTGACATAAGGTATAACGGTATTTACAACAAAGTCGGAAAACTCTTTGCCTTTTCCGTTTTTATAGTTGCCGTATACCTCCATACCGTTTTGCAATTCACCTATATCCGGGGTAAGCTCCGTATCGCGCTTAGTGCCGACAGATTCTATTCCTACAATAATAATTCCTCTTCCGCCGTTTGACATAAGCGATTCAACAGCGTCAGAAGCTTTCCAACCGCCGTAGGCAACATTTTCAAAATTGAAAATGTTTTGACCGTCGGTCATATAAATCGTTTTATATTTATCGGAAGATTTAGGATCATAGTCCGCCGGTGTCCAAATCCACACCTTCTTTTTATAACCCATAGGATAATCCATATTTATTTCTTCAAGCTTGCCGCTGTTTGCTCCGTTATAAGCATATGTGCCTACAAGCTGAAGCTTTAAATTTGAACAGTCCGAAATATAAAATCCCGAACTTGCGCGGTTTAGCGAAACGTTAGCTGTTTGGTTCAAGCCGGCTCCGTCGTTAAATACAACACGATCATATTTACTTGTATCAACGGTCATAGAATAAACCTTTTCGCCGTATGAATTGGTTGCTGTTTTTACAACCCTTACACCCGGCCATTCTTTTTCAGCCTCACCTGTTTCGGTATTGTACAAGAAGAAATAAACGTTTGACCAGTTTTGATTATTCGTGAAGTAAATATCAATTTTACTGTCAACGTCCGGATACGAAGCTGCCTTTTCAACATCAGATACCGAAATCCCGGATGTATCCGTATCACTTTGATACGCAGAGTGCTGCTGAGTATCGGTTTCATCCAAAGCAGAGTCTGTAGAATTATTTAAATCGGTTTCTTCCGCATTTTTTTCATTCTCACTGTTCAATTCAGCCGGAGCCTCATCTAGCAAGGCAAGAACTCTTTGAATTTTAGTAACATCACTCATATTAACATCCTTATCAAGATTATAGTCGGCAAGCCTTTTTTCAATATCATTTAAGGCTCTCAGCTTAGCAATGGCAAGCTGAATCAATGTTGCGTCTTTAAGGCTTAACAAGCCGTCCATATTTACGTCACCGTTTTTATATGCACCCGATGAAAATGCAAAAGCAGGCGCCGACATAAGCACTAACGCAACAGACAAAATTATCGGCAATACTCGCCGCATATTCAATACCGCCTTCCTTATAATCTTATCAACTCAGAATGCAAAACAACAAACTAAACGCTCTCGTTAATTTATATCAAGAATGTTTGTGGCTTATGCTTTTTATTCGCGCCGACAGCTCTTATTACTCAACCAAATATATATCAAACGAGCGTGACATATCCGTATTAACATCATATTTATACCATCTGAATGTATAATCCGTTTTATCTGTATAAAGCGTAAGCTCATAATCATCGTCGTTGCAAACCATATTAAAGCATTCCGTGCTGTTGTTGTATTTTATAACAAGTTTAGCCGCATCACCCTTTTTGCTTAACAGCTTACTTTCTTTAGCCGTGTTGTGGCAAAGATATTTTTCCGCGCTTTCGCTGTAAAGATAATATGTATTGTCGCTGTCTTGCAATACTGTGAACACATTCTTTGATGATGTTTTGTTGTTTGCTATCTTTCCCACAGTAATAACATTCGCAGGAGATTCAGTTGTTAAAACAGGTGTAAGGGCATATCCTTTGTTGGAAAGCACGACTCTTTTACCTACGATCTCGCTTAAAGAACCGGCTTTTTTGCCCAGCGAAACAGAGTCGGAATCCTCAATATTATCAGAAGCAGATGATGTGTCCGTATCGTCAAGCTTGGTTTTTACAGAATATATAATCACATTGGAAGGATTGCTCGTTGAGCCTTTATACCAGCGAAAGGTGCTTTTAGAATTCTCCGTATTTACCAAAAGAGCAAAAATTCTGCTGTCGCCTGTTGCAAGCTCATTTATTGTAAAGCCGTCGGAATCTTTCTTAAACAAGACTGCGCATTTTTCGCTTAAATCCTCCGAAAAAGTAGATTCTGTTTTTCCTTTGCAGCAAAAATATTTTCCTGTTTCGTGGCTTTTAAGATAATAATTATCGCCTGATTTAACAATGTTGTAAACGGTGTTTTTGTCGGTTGAAAGCCCGGCCTTTGTATTCTTTATCTCAAAAGAACCGCCGTATCCGTTTAGCAGTGAATGTGCGCTTAAAGCGTAGTTTTCAATTGCAACAACAACATTTTTGTTTAATATATCTTCAAGGTTTGATATAGGCTCTCCCAATACAATGCCGTTGTCGGCGTCATCGGTGTTGCCTGAGGTATCGGTAGTCTGTTCTGAATTTGTATCTGTTTCGGTTAAGCTATCCGTATCGGAGCTGTTATTAACAGGGATATAGTTTTCGGGATATGAAACACGTATTTGAGGCACTCCCGAATACAAATACGGCACACACACAAGGTCTACAAGACTTCCCTCGGAAAGCCCTTCGGGATAAGAAACGGGCTTATAGCAATTTACAGTACCTGCGCTGTCAGTCATAGTAACATTAGTCGTGTCATAAGCGCCCAATGTGCAGTTTTTAATAATTACAACAATAGAAACATAATCTGCAAGCTCACTTGTTTTTGCTTCTACCGGAGGAATAGGCGTATTATTCTCCGATATTATCTCCACATCCGTAGGCTCAACCTCAAGATAACCGTTATAGAGCTTTGTATTGCCGGAAAATTCTATAATGCTGTTAAGCGGATATTTTCCGTTTATAACCCCTTCTTTATCGTATATAAGCACGCCCCAAACCTTGCCGTCATCATCTATTCCCTCTACAACAACGCTTGTGTTTCCGTAAACATAGCAAACCTGACCTGTCGCGGTAACTTGCTTGCCTTCGCCGCCCTGCACTACCTCTGCAATTGTGAGAATCTTTTGCTCGGTATCGGTGTTTTCCGAGTCACTGTCACTTGTCTTCGCGTCAGTGTCGGAAGTTTCCGTGTTTGTATTCTCTGTATCGCTGTCCGATGTTACATCTTTTCCGCTGTCGGTGTCGCTTGTCCTGCTCTCTGCAGGGAACACATCAATAAGCTTTGCTATGTATTTTTGCATACACACAACATCTATCATATTAACGTCATCATAAGGCTCGTCTACATCAGCTGCGTTCAGTTGTGTGTTATTTAATTCCTTAAGCTTTGCTATATAGCGCTGTGTTTCAACAACATCCTGCATATCGCATTTTCCGCTGCCGTCCACATCGCCGATGGCATTTGCCGGGACCTCAGACTCACCGTCCGCAACAGCAGTCGTAAAAGCGCATACTGTCATGGAAAACAAAACAGCCGCAGCCAAAATAAGTGATAAAATCTTGTGTTTAGATCGCATAATAAAATGCCTCCTTATAATATCGAATA
>JAEEHZ010000187.1 GCA_016281115.1 Clostridiaceae bacterium
AAAGCCTGTATATGTATCAGACAATATGCCTGATTATACAGAGGAAGGCAAGGTTGCTATTTACTACGGCGATATGTCCGGACTTGCAACAAAGTTCTCCGAGGAAATCAATATCGAGGTACTTCGTGAGAAGTTCGCAACCCAGCACGCAGTTGGTATTGTAGGCTGGTTCGAGTTCGATTCAAAGGTTGAGAACGAGCAGAAGATTGCAAAGCTTGTAATGCACGCATAATTAATAACAGGGAATTTGTGACCGGCATTATTGTCGGTCGCAAACCCATAAAGGAGTGAAAATATGAGCTATAATGGAAAGAATTATACAGAGCAGGGCGGCGAAGTAACTCACATCGGTGGAAAGCTCGTTTTCGACGACGGAGCAGAAGGCGTTATGCCTAATCAGGAAGCTGCAACAGGTACAAGCGGAACAAACGCAATTGCAGCAGTAAACGCCCTTTTAATCAAGCTTAAAAACGCAGGACTTATGACAGCCGACGAGTGGGCTGCACCTACAGTCACAAAAAATGTAAACGATACCGTCGCAGGTCACGCTGACAGGCAGGCAAACACGAACGATATTTCTTCAGTGGCAGTCGCAAACGGAGTTATAACGATAACTCTCTCGAAGAAGGTCAGTGCATTAAAGGACTTCGACGGCGGTAACGGCTGGGGCGTTCATAAGTGGCTCGGTATCGGCGTTCGCCCGTGGACGGAAGCAATTACCGGACTGTATTATAACGGCGCACAGCTTACAGCAGAGGACGTTACGGAAGCGCAGTCTGTAGGACTTAACGACGCAGGATATTTCGTGCGCTGGGTGGCTGCTGATCTTGTTCTCGCAGGAAATAACAAAGAGAAGTCAAAAGATACATTTACAATCTGGGCTGACGGCTATCAGAAAGCAACATATAAGCTGAAAATTGTTGAGCCTTCAACATAAGCAGCAGAAAAAATATAACGAAAGGAAGTGCGAATCGTGAAGGTAAGTGATATTACAGTAAATGACATAGTTGACTATTGCAGAATTGAAGAACCTTCAGAAGACGATATGAAATTTATCGGGCAGGCTATGGCTGCCGCAAAAGCCTATATGCGCAGTTATACCGGACTTAATGACGACGGCATAGACAGTCACGAGGATTTTATAATCGTATTTTACGTTCTCATTCAGGATATGTACGACAATAGATCATTATATACCGAAGGCAAAGCTCTGAACAATACAGTCGATACAATACTCGGTATGCACTCGGTGAATCTGCTATGATTAACGCCGGAAAATACAACAAAAAAATTGAAATTTACAGTGAGACTGTAATCACAGACGCACAAGGCTTCCAGACAACGTCAGAAACGCTTGTATTATCGCCCTACGCAGCAGTAAAGACAACTAAAGGCTTTACGTTGATAGCCGCTAACAGCGATTTTGAAAAGGCGTACACGAACTTCACGATTCGCTATCCTCGTACTGAGATCAACAGGGATATGAAAATTCGATTCAGGGGCAAAACCTATACGATTGAATATCTCAATAACGTTGACGAAGCAAACGTTGAGCTTGAAATACAAGCAAAGGAAGTGACGCACTAATGGCAAAAGCTAAATTCGAGATACCAAAAGAACTAATAAATCAGTTTAAAAAGCTCGAACAAGATACACCTGAAATGATGAAAGCTATGGTCGAAGCTGGGGCTGATACAGTTCTCGAACGTATCAGATCAAGCGCACCAGCAGGCATGAAAAGCAGTCCAATAATGAATTGCTTATCAGCGACAAGACCTTACGAAGCACCTTCCGACGATTCAATCAATGTAAAGGTCGGATTTGCAGGATATTTCACCAACGAGGACGGAGTTAAAACACCTGCTCCGCTTGTAGCCAACATATTTGAATACGGCAGAAGCGGTGAGCCATTTCCAAAGCAGCCATTTATGCGAAAATCGTTCAACAAAGCAGCCATAACGAAAGCTATGGAAGCAGCTCAGAAAAAGTATATTCCGGAGGAATAACCATGAACGAGATCATTCAAGCAGCTTTCAACGGATTCAAAGTTAATAATGTTGAAATCCCTGTTAAATACTTATATTACATGGGGCATGGCGAACCTTATGTAACATATACGCCAACAGGTAATGGCAACGTATTTTCCGCTGACGATCAGATTCAAGACTATATAACGTACTATGATTTTGATATTTATTCAAAGGGAAATTATTACGCCATAGCCGAAGCAATCAAAACAATAATGCGAGCAAATAACTTTTCGTATGTTCCTTCTCAGGATTCACCAGAAATGTATGAACCTGATACCGGTTACTATCACAAAACGTTATGCTTTGCAATTGAAAGGAGTTAAAAAATATGGCAAAAATCGGTTTGAATAATTTTAAATACGGCGTACTTTCCGAAACTGAAGATACCGTAAGTTACGGTGCTATGCAGTCTCTCGGTAAAGCCGTATCTGCAAACGTAAGTATAACAAATAACTCTGCTGTACTTTACGCAGACGACGCTATCGCAGAAACTGATAATACCTTCTCTGCTGGTACTATCACTCTGACAGTTGACGACGACGGCGATACAGTATTCGCACCTTTACTTGGTCACGAGATTGATTCAAATACAGGTGAAATGCTCAGAAATAAGAACGACGAAGCACCTTACGTTGGTGTCGGCAGAATCATCAACAAAATGGTCGGCGGCGTAAGAAAATACAAAGTTGAATTTCTTTCCAAAGTCAAGTTTGCTGAACCTTCTCAGGAATCAAACACACACGGAGAAACAACTGAGTTTGGTACTCAGCAGATTGAAGGAACTATCGCAACACTGAACAGCGGTGAGTGGAGCAAAACAAAGACATTTACTTCGCACGCTGACGCAATTTCATATCTTGCAAGCTGCTTCGGTCAGACAACAACAGCAGAAACCTTCGCAGGAGACGGCACAACCGCCGCATATACGCTTGCACACTCACCTGCAACAATATTCACTGTAACTATCAATGGAACGCCTACAACGGCGTATACAGCGTCAGGAACGACGCTTACATTTGACTCAGCTCCTGCTGACGGTGCAGTAATCTATATTTCATACGGCTACAACGCATAATATAATGGGCTGGGGGGGGATTCCTCAGCCCATAAATTAAAATCAAAGGAGAGTTAATATGGAAAATACCGAATTCACATTCAACGGCAGAACATATACGCTCGTATTCAATCTTAACGTAATGGAAGCCATACAGGAAAAGTACGGTACACTTACAAAATGGGGAGAAGTAACCGGAGCAAACGGTGACGAACCTCAGATAAGCGCAATTATAGACGGTTACGAGATCATGCTTAATGAGGGTGAGGAAATCTTACACGAGGACGACTTCAAGCCTTTAACTCATAAGCAGGTCGGCAGAATTATTTCTGGTATCGGACTTGACAAAGCAACTGAGCTGTTAAATGCAGTTGTAAGCAAATCCACAGCAAGCGACGAAAAAAACGCATAATTCCCGATGATGATGAAATCGAAGAAAGTATTATTGACTTTGGTCGATTATTCCTTATCGGGAGAATAAAACTCGGATTGACCGACAAAGAAGCACGACGTTTGACTATGCGAGAATATAACAAGTTATACCAGCATTACAAAGATATTTTTGACTTGGAATTATATCTGAAACGTAGCAACAAAACGTATGCAAAGTTTGACGAAGAACTCTTAGAGCAGGAAGAATGGCTATAAAGAAGGTGATTGAATGGCATTTGGCGGCGTAATCAAGCTGCAAGGCGAATCAGAGTATAGAGCAGCATTGAAGCAGATTCAAAACAGCTTGGCAGTTGTCGGCTCTGAAATGCAAAAAGTATCATCACAGTTCGCAAAAGGTGAGAAATCAATAAAATCGCTTACATCAGTAAACGAAGTATTAAATAAAAAGCTTGCAGAGCAGCAGAAAGCCGTTTCGCAAGCAAGTAAAATGCTGGCTGAAGCTCAGTCAAAGTATGAAGAAAGCTCCAAATCTGTACAGAAATGGGAGCAGGAACTTGCAGACGCAAAGAAAGCACTCGATGAAGCAAAAAGCAGCACTACAGCAAGCGCAGACGAGATTGAAAAGCTCGAAAAAAATGTGAAGGACTGTGAAAAAGGACTTCAGGACGCTAATACCGAGAATGAGAAGTACACAACCACAGTCCAGAAGTGGCAGACTGAGCTTAACAAGGCTGAAGCAGCAGTCAATAAGACCACAAGAGAGATCAAGGACAACGAGAACGCAATCGAAGCCCTTGAAAAAGCAACAAATGACGCAGCAGACGAAGTTGACGATCTCTCAGACAGCATGGACGACCTTTCAGATAGTGAAAACAAGGCTGAAAGAGCAACCGAAAAAGCTAACAGTGGTTTTACGGTCCTTAAAGGAACTTTGGCAAACTTAGCAGCCGACGCAATCAGGAAAGCTGCTGACGCTATGAAAGACTTCGCAGGAAGTATGATTGACGCTGCTGCTGAAGTAAAAGCAAGTAATTCGCAGTTCCAGCAGACATTTGGCGACCTTCAGAAAGACGCAACCGCAGCCCTTGATCGTGTCGGAAAAAGTACCGGAATTTTAAAGACACGTTTACAGGATTCCGCTTCAGGTATATACGCATTTGCAAAAGCTTCAGGAGCAGACAGCGCAGAAGCAATGAAGCTTATGGAAACTGCTTTAATGGCTACAGCAGATAGCGCAGCGTATTACGATAAAAGCCTTGAAGAAAGTGCTGAAACCCTTCAGTCGTTTCTGAAAGGTAATTTCGCAAACGACGCAGCTCTTGGACTATCAGCAACAGAATTTACACGTAACGCAAAGGCTGCCGAGCTTTTCGGTAAGAAGTATAACGATCTTACAGAAATACAAAAGCAGCAAACACTGTTACAAATGGTTGTAGACGCTCAGAAGGCAAGCGGAGCGTTCGGGCAGGCTTCAAGAGAAGCAGACGGCTGGGCTAACGTTCAAGGAAACTTAAACGAGAGCTGGAAGCAGTTCAAAGCAAACGTCGGAACTCCATTTCTCGAAGCGTTGATTCCGGTCCTTCAGGCAGTTACTGAAAAACTCAGTTCAATGACTGAAAAAATAGACTGGAAAGCATTTCAGGAAGGCGTACAAAAAGCTGCTGAAACTATAGCAAAAGGCTTTGGCTGGATAGTAGATCACGGCGATACAATCATAGCAATACTTGCTGGAATTGCAGCAGGTTTTGCAGCCTTCAAAGTGGTCGTAATAATTCAGAAAGCTGTTGTTATGTTCAAAGCATTAGTTACCGCCATAAAAAGCGTTGGTTTGGCTCAGGCGGCACTAAATGTAATTATGGCTGCTAATCCTATAGGCTTAATCGTAGCCGCAATAGCAGGACTTGTAACAGCATTTACTGTCCTTTGGAATAAGTCTGAAAAGTTCCGGAATTTCTGGAAGGGTATGTGGGCTGAGATCAAAAAGACAGTCGAAAAATATATCGGTGCTGTTGTAGACTTCTTCAAGAACGCTTGGAAAAAAATAGAATCCGCATGGAGTGGAGTAAAAGACTTTTTCAAGGAAATCTGGGAAAGTATCAAAAGCACATTTTCTGCTGTCGGAACGTGGTTCGGTAACAAGTTCAAAGAAGCTTTGAACGCTATAACTACTGCATGGGGAGTAATTACAGAATTTTTCTCCGGAATTTGGGAAGGTATCACGAATGTATTTGCTTCAGTCGGTGACTTTTTCAAAGAAAAATTTGAAGCAGCAAAAGAAAATATAAAAGCAATCTTTGAAGCTGTCGCAACCTTCTTCAGTGATATATGGGATAAGATCAAGACCACTATTTCCGAAAAAATTGAAGCTATAAAGTCAGCTATCACTACCGTTTTTAACGCCGTAAAAGACTTTGTAATAAACGTCTGGGAGAAAATAAAGAGTTCTATAACGGAAAAGATAGAAGCCGTAAAAACAACTGTTTCAAACGTTGGCAACGCAATCAAAGACGTTATTACAAGCATTTTTAATGCAGTATCTTCTTTCGTTTCAAACGTATGGAACGGCATAAAAAATGCTATATCAAACGCCATAAACGGAGCAAAAGACGTTGTTTCAAACGTTGTCAACGGTATCAAGAATACAGTAACAAGCGTATTTGACGGTATAAAAAATTCCGTTTCAAATGTATGGAACGGTATAAAAAATACTATCAAAGGAGCTATCGAAGGCGCACGAGATTTTGTCAAAAATGCTATAGACAAAATAAAAGGATTTTTCAATTTCGAGTGGAAGCTTCCTAAGATCAAGTTGCCGCATTTTTCAATCAAGGGCGAATTTAGTTTGTCGCCGCCTTCCGTTCCACATCTTGCCGTAGACTGGTACGCAAAAGCTATGAGAAACCCTATGCTGCTTGACGCTCCAACAATATTCGGTATGCAGGGCAACAAACTTCTCGGAGCAGGTGAAGCCGGTCCAGAAGTTGTTTCCGGAGCTTCAAAACTCATGGAAATGATACGAGACGCAGTTATTACAGCAAGCAGCCCGATACGTTATAGTGATATATCATCATCAAGGAACGTCGAAGCACCAAGAGCAATTGACGACAGTTTGCAATATCAGAAAATAATATCTGCGTTTAAAGAAGCTTTACGAGAAATGAAGGTCGAAATGGATTCTGATGAAATGGGAAGATTCGTTGAAAGAACCGTAGCTGACGCAATATATACGTAAAAGGGGGCAAACAAATGAATTATATTATTCTTAATGGCGTAAAAAGTACAAAAATTCAAGGTTTAATGATTCAGGCTTTGCCCTCAATATCAAAGCCGCAGATCAGGAGCAATATTGAAACCATAGACGGGCGAGACGGAGATATCGTAACAAAGCTTGGTTATGCTGCATACGATAAGCAGCTTTTAATCGGTTTATACGGAGATTATAACATCGACGAAATTATAGAGTATTTCAACAGTGAAGGAACGGTCACATTCTCCAACGAGGACGACAAATATTATAACTTCCAGATACTTGAACAGATAGACTTCGAGCGATTAATCAGGTATAAGCAAGCTGTTGTTACGCTTCACGTCCAGCCTTTCAAATATTCTCTGTCTGAAGGTGAGCCTGAATACCCAGTAAGAGACGAAAGCGAAGTCCAGATCAACAACAGCGGCAATATATTTTCAAAACCTATTTTGACTATATCTGGTTCAGATACCTGCGACATATATTTGAATGGGGTTCAAGTATTTTCAATTGCTTTTAGCACAAACGAAAGTATAACTATTGATACAGAAGCAATGGAAGCATACAGCGGCAATATATTGAAAAATAGGATTGTTACTGGTGATTATAATAATTTCTATCTTCCTATTGGCGTCAATAGAATCGCATTTATTGGAGAGGTCGCAAACTTTTCTATCAAGAACTATTCAAGGTGGATATAATGAAAGAAGGTGGATAAAATGGACGTTAAATTAAAAAAATTCAGCCTGCTTGAACCAAATGTCAAAGTTAAAGCAATAATTAACATAGATACGCCGATACCAATACAAGAAAAATCCGGAATTTTACCACTTGAATTTAATACGGTAAGTAATGAACTTATTGACTGGACTATAACAGGAGCAGCAGGCGGAGTTGGAAAACTTGGCAAAAACTACCTTAAACCCAAAACAACTGCTATACCGAATGGGTGTGCTGGAACACTTCTTGGAACTGCTTTCAGTTATAGAGATGCTTTTGCAGGTACTACATTTAATTCAGGAAACGCTACTCGTATTTATATTACACTTAAAAGAACAAATGATGCTAATATTGTAGCTTCTGATACTGGCGATTTGATGCTTGTGGAAGGCAGTACAATACCAACAACGTATGATGCTGACACAAATCTTTATAAGCATGGATTTCTGCAAGGTTCTTCTGAGTATAATACATCTTCGGGAGTCTCCGGTGAGTCTCAGATAATATTCGATAGTGAAAACGAATATGGCGCAACCAGCGATTACAACAATGCCGCCGGACGTAATATTCGCTGCAAGACCTATCCGATAATGCTTGAACCAAATACAGATTATTCTATAAAGCTATTCAATAGTTCTTACAGTGGGGTACAATTTACTGCTACGTTTATGACCGAACCGGGTACTATTACGCCTCAGTTCCAGACATTAGTTAATCAAAAAAGTATACCAAGCAACAGTGCATTCGTAGCAAATACAGAACAGTGGATTGGACTTGCTTACAGTCATTATGCAACCAAGTCATGGCGTCCTAATATGCCAATAGATATAAGACCGATACGCTACGAGTTCTGTGAATATTTTGCCGACCTTAAAGCTGGAACATACAAACTCATGGTAGACGAATGGGGAAACTATGCTATGGGCAGTGATTGGATAGGATTTTCAGGGTATAGCGGTTGTTTTGAAGATAACTCGAACTTTGAACAAAGTAACATT
>JAEEHZ010000188.1 GCA_016281115.1 Clostridiaceae bacterium
ATTCCGACGACTGTGCGCTTGTTGAAAATATCGGCGAAAAAGTTCATTTGTTTGAGCTTGCAAGTGATAATATTAAAATAACCCGAAAAGATGATGTTACGAGGGCAGAAGCGCTCCTTAGTTTGAGAAAAGGTGCTGATAATACCATGAGAATAGGTCAAGGGTACGATGTTCATAAGCTTAAAGAGGGCAGAAAGCTGATAATAGGCGGCGTAGAGATACCTTATGAGCTTGGTCTTGACGGACACTCGGACGCGGATGTTTTAACACACGCCCTGATGGACGCTATGCTCGGCGCGGCGGCAATGGGTGATATAGGTAGATTATTCCCCGATAATGACGATAAATATAAAGGCGCGGACAGTATTGAATTGCTCAAAACGGTGAATTCTTTATTGGTTGATAAAGGCTATGGTATAATTAACATAGATTGCACACTTATAGCACAAAAGCCGAAGCTTGCGCCCTACATACAGAAAATAAGAGAGAATTACTCAAGCGCTTTGGGTATTGATATATCCTGCGTAAATGTAAAAGCCACGACCGAAGAGGGACTAGGCTTTACGGGAACAAATAAAGGAATGGCGGCGCAAGCCGTATGCTTGTTGAAAGGTTGATATAATATGTCCGGCGATTTTTCTTTGCAGCCGCTCGGTAACGGATATTTTGTTAAGGTCTCTCCGGTACATAGATTTAATACGGATACGATAATCCTTGCGGATTTTTCTATGCCGAAAAAGCATGAAACCGCCCTTGACATAGGTACAGGCTGCGGAACGATTCCGCTTATCTGGTGCAGAGAAAATGCTGCAAAGCATATTACCGCGGTGGATATTCAACCCGACGCCTGTCAGCTTTTGAGAGAAAGTGTGGAGATTAATAAGCTGGAGAACAAGATAGACGTAATAAACAGTGATATTAATTTGCTCCACGGCGAGGGATATTCGGGTTGTTACGACCTTGTTGTTTGTAACCCGCCTTACAAGCCTGAGGGAACGGGATATGTTAACCCCGATAAAGGAAAAATGACGGCACGCCACGAAAGCGATCTTAAGCTGGAAGATATACTTATGTGTGCCAAAGATTTGTTGAGATTTGGCGGCAGGTTTTGCCTTTGTCTGAGACCCGAGAGGCTTTGTGATATAATTACGGCTTTCAGGAATGCCGATATTGAGCCGAAAAAATTAAGGCTTGTGCAGCAAAGAGAGGATAAAGCGCCAAAGCTTATGTTAATAGAGGGCAAACGCGGCGCCCAAAAGGGCGGACTTATAGTTATGCCTACGCTTTTTATCGAGGACCAAACAGGGGATTTTTCCCGGGAAATGAAAAAGATTTACGGTATATATAAATATAATGATTCACATAAATAAGGAGAGAAAGCGGTAGTTCCGCGAAATGAATATTATGTCGGGCAAATTATATATTGTGGGTACTCCAATAGGAAATTTAAAGGATTTTTCACAGCGTGCGGCTCAAACACTTAAAACGGTGGATTTTATCGCCGCTGAGGATACCCGTGTATCTGTTAAAATACTTAACAGCCTTAATATTTCTACGCCTATGATAAGCTCTCACGAACACAATATGCACGAAAAAGGCAAGATTATATGCGACCGAATTTTGGCAGGTGAAAACTGCGCAATAGTTACGGACGCAGGTATGCCCTGCATAAGCGATCCGGGAGAAATGCTTGTTAAGCAGTGCGCCGAGCTTAATATAGAGGTTTTGGCTGTACCGGGACCGAGTGCTTTGACCGCCGCGCTTGCAGTGTCGGGGCTTAATACGGGCAGATTTACATTTGAGGGCTTTTTGAGCGTTAATAAGCGCTCGAGAACTCAGCATTTGGAAGAGCTCATAAATGAAAAGCGCACTATGATATTCTACGAAGCGCCGCATAAACTTTCATCTACACTTGAAGATCTATATAAATATTTCGGTAACAGAAAAATAGCAATTGTGCGTGAAATTACAAAAATACACGAGCAGGTCATAAGAACTACACTTGAATCAGCCTGTAAAAACTATACCCAAGGTGAAATAAAAGGTGAGATTGTGCTTGTTGTTGAAGGCAAAAGCGATGATCTGCTAAATAAAACTTATGATATTGAATCTGCCTGCGAGCTTGCACGGGAGCTTGTTTTAAAAGGCTTTTCAAAAACAGAGGCTGCGCGTCAGGCGGCAAAAATAACAGGTATCAAAAAAAGTGATATTTACAAAGAAATTCTCGAAAATGAGTGATAATTTTGGAATATGAAAAAGCTGTGGAAGCAATTTGCTCCCTTAAAAAATTCGGCTCACGGCCGGGGCTTGACAGCATAAGAGAGCTGCTTGACCGTTTAGACAACCCGCAAAACAAGCTGAAATATATTCATGTTGCAGGAACAAACGGCAAGGGCTCGGTGTGTGCAATGACAGCGAAGATCTTGGAATGTGCGGAATATAAAACAGGGCTTTATATTTCGCCTTATGTTGTTGATTTTCGTGAAAGAATACAGATATGCTCAGAAATGATACCGAAATCAGAGCTTGCCCGTCTTGTAGATAATACATATCCCGTTGTTGAAAAACTCATCAACGACGGTATTATAATCACGGAATTTGAATATATAACGGCATTGGCTTTCTTGTGGTTTGAGGAGCAGAAATGCGACATTGTTGTGCTTGAAACGGGGCTCGGAGGCAGATTTGACGCGACAAACATCATAAATGAGTCGATCGTTGACGTAATAACACCAATATCGTTGGACCACACAAATGTGCTTGGCGATACGACAGAGAAGATCTGCGACGAAAAAAGACATATTATCAAAGAAAAATCATCTGTGGTGTTTTACCGGCAGCAACAGTCGGTAAATATGATGATACAGGAACACGCCGAATTGAAGAAATCCCGTGTGTATTTTGCCGACGAAACGGGGATCGCCCCCTATAAACAAAGTTTGAAAGAAAATTCTTTTGTTTTTAAGGGCGAAGTGTACAAGCTCAATTTGCTTGGTGTTCATCAGGTAAAAAACGCCGCAATAGTGTTTACCGTAATAAACGCTTTACGAAAAAATGGATTTGTTATACCGTGTAAGGCTGTAAAGCAAGGATTCGCAGAGGTAATACACCCCGGAAGATTAGAGTGCTTTAACAAGAAAATTCCTATTATTTTAGACGGCGCGCACAATCCCTCCGGTATGACGGTGTTGTCGAATGCGATAAATACGTTGCTTTCGGGTAAAAAGATTATTTGCGTGTTGGGCATGCTGTCGGACAAAGATATACAGGGGTCTGTTTCTCACTTAAAAGGACAGCTTTCTTCCGTCATTTGCACAGAGCCTTTAAATGAGCGAAAACAAAGCGCTGATAAATTGAAAAGTATCGCAGATAATTATTTTGATAATGTTATAGCCGTTAGCGACCCTCACGATGCGCTTAAAAAGGCTTTGAGCTTAGCCGATGACAATTCTGCGGTGCTTGTGTGCGGCTCGCTTTATCTTGTAAGTGAGCTTAGGGCAGAAATTATAGAATTATAATTATAAAGAAATGGGGCGGTATATTGATAAAAAAAATAATTTCAATTATGCTGTCTCTGTGCTTTCTGATTTATTTTTGCTCCTGTGCCGAGGGTGACACCTTAAGAGACGATGAAATACTGTCTTGGAATGACTTCTTTTCACAGTACAGCCAAACGTACAACCCCTCTTTTGAGGGATTCATTAACGATAACGATATTAATATGAATATAAGACTTGCCTTTTCAAGCGGAGAAATTACATTTGCAATGTGCTACGGATTTTTTGACGACAACGCTGAGGATATCTTGTCAAATGTTTTTTCTTATGTGGGCTGCTCAGACTTTACCTATGAGGAAAACGGTGACACCGCAGCTTTATACGCAAAACGGGACGACTTAAACATTAAGTATGAAATGAAATATAAAAACAATTCCGCCCTGCTTACTTACTATGTAGAAGATGTTTTGGCAGAGCAGATGAGCGTTTGTGTGCGTGACGGTTATACGGCAAAAACCTACACAAACACCGAAAATGAATACAGATATATAATTTATGCAAACGGAGACATATATATAGGCAAAGACAAAGGCAAAGATACGTTAAAGGTTTCTCTTTACGATAATCCGGAAAAGGCGAAATACACATCATTTATCACTAATATGGCAGGCGTATGCTCATATGTAAAGGGCAAAACCGAAATAAGCGGAACATTTGCGTGACCAAATAATATTAAACAATAATTTCGTGATTTTACCCCAAAAAATATATATTGATACAAAATTAGAAAATAACACAATATATAGTGCTTTTCAATTGACTTGCACTGTATATTGTGTTAAACTTATCTTGTAAGCAATTTCAAAGGCGGCGAATATATGAATATACAAGGCTTTCAAAAGATGACATTACTTGACTACCCCGGAAAGGTTGCGTGTACCGTTTTTACGGGAGGGTGTAATTTAAGATGTCCATTTTGCCACAATGCGGAGCTGGTTCTTGACCCTTTTGAGTATAAAAGCATTGAAAACGAGGTCATTGAGTATCTCAACAAGCGAAAAGGACTTATCGACGGCGTTTGCGTAACAGGCGGAGAGCCGCTTCTGCAAAAGGATATAGTTTCATTTATAAATCAAGTCAGGGAGCTTGGTTATAAAATAAAGCTTGACACAAACGGAACTTTTCCCGACAAACTGAAAAGCATTATTGAAAGCGGACTTGTAGATTATATTGCGATGGATATAAAAAACTCTGTTGAAAACTATGATTTGGCAGTCGGCTGCAAAGTAAATAAAGAAAAAATAACAGAAAGCATAAAGCTTATAAAATCAAGCTCAACAGACCACGAATTCAGAACTACCGCCGTAAAGGGAATACATACCATACCGGATTTTGAAAAGATGGCGCAACTTGTGGGCAAAAATGAGAAATACTATATACAGATGTTTGTAGACTCTGGAAATCTCATCGGAAAAGGCGTTTCTGCCTTCAGCGAAGAAGAAATGAAAAACATATTAATTGCCGCAAAACAATATGCCGATCTGACAGAGCTCCGGGGAATTTAATTCTGACAAATAATTACAGATAAACAGGCGCAGTAGACTTGCTATTTAATATGGCAAAGCCCAATATATTGATTTGATTACAAAATTGTCATCAATATATTGTGTTTTATGTATTGACACATACTAAATACTGTGTTATACTCCTAACCGTTGCAAGAACGAATCAGGCGAAGAGGTATTAAGTATATAAAATTAGGGGGATTTAAAATGTACAGAGTGGTAAAAAGAAACAGCGAAACGGCGGATTTCAACATTTCAAAAATTTCGGATGCGATCAAAAAGGCGTTTGATGCGTGCGAGCGTCAGTACAACGACAACATCATTGACTTTTTGGCGCTTAAGGTAACAAGCGATTTTGAGCCGAAGATAAGCGACGGCCTTGTATATGTTGAGGATATACAGGACAGTGTTGAAACAGTGCTGGTTCAGGCAGGCTACGCAGACGTTGCAAAGGCATATATCCTTTACAGAAGACAGCGTGAAAAGCTGCGTAATATGAAATCTACGATACTCGACTACAAAGAGCTTGTAGATAAATACGTAAAGAATATAGACTGGCGTGTAAAAGAAAACTCTACCGTTACTTACAGCGTTGGCGGACTTATCCTCAGCAACTCGGGCGCAATAACAGCTAACTATTGGCTTTCGGAAATATATGACGATGAAATATCTCGCGCGCACAAAAACGCGGATATCCACATTCACGACCTTTCTATGCTCACAGGCTACTGTGCAGGCTGGTCGCTTAAACAGCTTATAAAAGAAGGCTTGGGCGGCGTTACGGGTAAGATAACTTCCGCACCTGCAAAGCATCTTGCCACACTGTGCAACCAGATGGTCAATTTCCTCGGCATTCTGCAAAACGAATGGGCAGGCGCACAGGCATTTTCTTCATTCGACACATATCTTGCCCCGTTTGTAAAGGCTGATAATCTTGATTACGACACAGTTAAAAAGTGTGTAGAATCATTTATTTACGGTGTAAACACCCCCAGCAGATGGGGAACACAGGCACCGTTCAGCAATATCACTCTCGACTGGACAGTACCCTTTGACTTAAAAGATGAGCCTGCTATTGTCGGTGGCAAGCAGATGGACTTCACATACGGCGACTGCAAAAAAGAAATGGATATGGTAAACAAAGCGTTTATCGAGGTTATGATTGAGGGCGACGCACACGGCAGAGGCTTCCAGTATCCAATACCCACATATTCCATTACAAGAGATTTTGACTGGTCGGAAACAGAGAACAACAAGCTTTTGTTTGAAATGACCGCAAAATACGGCACACCTTATTTCTCAAACTATGTAAACAGCGATATGGAGCCATCCGATGTAAGAAGTATGTGTTGCAGACTGAGACTTGACTTAAGAGAACTGAGAAAGAAATCGGGCGGCTTCTTCGGAAGCGGAGAAAGCACCGGCTCTGTCGGCGTTGTAACGATAAATATGCCCAGAATAGCATATTTGGCTTCAAGTGAAGAAGATTTCTATAACCGTCTTGACAAAATGATGGATATAGCAGCGCGTTCCTTAAAGGTTAAGAGAACAATAATAACAAACCTTATGAACGAGGGCTTGTATCCGTACACAAAGAGATATCTGGGAACATTTGACAATCACTTCTCCACAATAGGTCTTGTAGGTATGAACGAGGCTTGCCTTAACGCAAAATGGATAGGTATGGATATGACAAACGAGAAAGCCCAGAAATTTACAAAGGCTGTTCTTAATCATATGAGAGAGCGTTTGTCAGACTATCAGGAAATGTACGGCGATCTTTATAACCTCGAGGCAACTCCTGCGGAGTCTACCTCTTACCGTCTTGCAAAACACGACAGAAAGAGATATCCCGATATAATCACTGCATCGGACGCAGACACGCCTTATTACACAAACAGCTCGCACTTGCCTGTAAGCTTTACCGACGATATCTTTACGGCGCTTGACATTCAGGATGAATTACAGACATTATACACATCGGGTACCGTTTTCCACGCGTTCCTCGGCGAAAAGCTTCCGGATTGGAAAGCCGCGGCTTCTATAGTAAGAAAAATATCCGAGAATTACAGATTGCCTTACTATACTCTTTCTCCCACATATTCCGTATGTAAAGATCACGGATATATCACGGGTGAGCATTTCATCTGTCCGCACTGCGGAAAAGAAACAGAGGTTTACAGCCGTATAACAGGATATTACCGTCCTGTTAAGAACTGGAACAACGGTAAATCTCAGGAATATAAAGAGAGAAAAACTTATAATATCGCAACATCGGTATTGACACATAACGGTCCCAAAAACGAGACTTGCGTTTGCGAAGCACCGAAAGAGAAGAAATTTGACTTGCTTGAGGACGGAGTTTATCTCTTTGCCTCTGCAACCTGCCCCAACTGCAAAATAGCAGAGCAGCTTCTAAACAAAGCGGAGATCAAATATACAAAAGTTCTTGCAAACGATAACGCAAACCTTGCAAACGCGCTTGGCATAAAACAGGCACCTACACTTGTAAACGTTTTTGACGGCGAAGTTGAAAAATTTGCTTCCGTTGCGAATGTTAAAAAGTATATTGCAGCTGTAAGAAGCTGATAAAATTTAATAACTGATACACCGCGTCGGATTTTTTACGCCTGCGCGGTGTTTCTTTAGCTTGAAAAAGAAACACATTTATGTTATCATTTCGGTGTCGTATCAGTATTATCCGATATTAAGAATCATATTATTATAAAAACGAAAGGCGGATTTAATATGTCAGAATTAATTAAATCAGATTACAGTGCGCTCAGTTTTAACCTGTTTGATAAAATAGGAAAACAGTGGATGCTCATAACGGCAGGCGATGAGTCAGGTCTTAACACTATGACCGCAAGCTGGGGCGGAATGGGCGTTTTGTGGAACAAAAACGTTGTTTATATATTTATAAGGCCTCAAAGACACACCTTGAGCTTTATTGACAACAGCGAATATTTTTCGCTTTCGTTCCTTGGTGAGGAATATAAAAAGGCGCTTTTACTGTGCGGAACAAAATCGGGAAAAGACTGCGACAAAGTGAAAGAATCCGGTCTTACACCCGCTTTTGATGAAAACGCTCCATATTTTAAAGAAGCCGAAACGGTTCTTATTTGCAAAAAGCTGTACCGTCAGCAATTAAGCGCCGACTCGGTTATTGACGAAAGGATATTTAAGGAGTATAATAACGACTACCATTTTGTATTCGTGGGTGAGATCACGGAAGTGCTAAAAAGATAAAAGGGGTGTGTCCCAATGGGTGGACTTGTTGAACAGTTTATAGGCTTTTTCGGTAATTTGCCGAAAGAGCTGGTTATATTCATAATCTCTATGTTTCCTATACTTGAGTTGAGAGGCGGACTTATTGCCGCGGCTCTGCTGGGTGTGGAAATGTGGAAAGCAATACCTATTTGTATGCTTGGCAACTTTGTGCCGATACCGTTTATATTGCTGTTTATAGAGAAAATATTCAAGGTTATGAAAAATACAAAGCTTGTAAAGCTTGTGGACAGATTAGAAGCAAAGGCGAACAAAAGCGCAAAAACAATTATGAAGCATAAGCGGTTCGGACTTACATTATTTGTAGGAATACCGCTTCCTATGACAGGCGCGTGGACGGGCGCTTTGGTAGCGGCACTTTTCAAGTTTAAGCTTAAAGAGTCGATACCCTCGGTGCTTTTGGGACTTTGTATGTCGGCTACAATTATGACAATACTGTGCTATGGCTTTCCGAGCCTTTTCAGCGCGATGGTAGGATAAATAATATTAAAGACAAGGTATTAAGCTATGGATAAAAAAATATTTGATGTAGCAATAATTGGCGGCGGTGCATCCGGTTTGTGTGCCGCCGCCTATATTTCAAAATACGGCAAGGGCGTAAGCTTTGTTGTAATAGAAAAAGAGCCCCGTGTCGGAAAAAGGATACTTTCCACGGGCAACGGCAGATGCAATATGACAAACGAAAACCTGAGTGCCAATAATTACAGAACGGATAACGGCTTGCTTATAAATAAATTACTTGAGCAGTACGGCACAAAAGAACTTGAAGATGAATTCTTTTCTCTCGGATTGCTTACAAAAGCCGACAGCGCAGGCAGGGTATATCCATACAGCGAACAGGCAAGCGCCGTGCTTGATGTTTTGAGAAAGTATTCGTCAGGCAATGAACTTGTAGAGAAAAAGGCAGTGTCGGTAAAGAAAAACGGTGCTACATTTACAGTTGAATGTTCTGACGGCAGTGTGATAAACGCCAAAAAAATCATTCTTGCCTGTGGCGGGTGTGTCTCAACAAAGCTCGGCGCGGACGGCAGCGGATATAAAATAGCTTCAAAACTCGGTCACAGCGTTACAAAATGTTTGCCGTCTTTGGCGCCCGTGTTTGTAAGCAGCCCTTATTTACCGTCGCTGAAGGGGATAAGAGCGCATTGCAGTGTTAGCCTTTACAAAGGTAATAAACTGATAAAATCGGAAGACGGCGAGCTGCAGTTTGCCGACAACGCGCTGTCGGGCATTTGTGTTTTTCAGCTCAGTCCTTATGTTAACACAATGCTCTCAAAAGGAGATAAAGATGTAACAATTTCGGTTGATCTTATGCCCGAATACGCAAAAGAGCAAATCGAAAACATTCTCAAGAGCAAAATTTGCCTGTGTTGCAATTCAACGCTTGATGAATTGTTTACAGGTATACTTAATAAGCGTATAGGACAGGCTTTGCTGAAATACACGGATATATTGCCGCTTTCACGTGAGACTGGCACATTAAGCGAAGCAGAGATAAGCAAAATCGCGGACGCTGTTAAAAAGTTTTGTTTTAAGCCCTCAAAAATATCGGATAAAGAAAAGGCACAGGTTACTCACGGCGGGGTATCTTGCGGTGAAATTGATCCCGTCACCATGGAATCGCGTCTGCAAAAGGGCGTATATATTGTCGGAGAGCTTTTAAACGCTGACGGCGATTGTGGAGGTTATAACTTACACTTTGCCTTTTCAAGCGGATTTTTGGCGGCAAAAAGCTGTTTAAACAGCCTTAAATGAGGAATTTAATATGATAAGAATTAACGATATAAAGCTTCCTCTTGATTATAAAGAAGAAGATTTGAAAAATGCCTGTGCCTCGGCGCTTCATATAAGCACCGACAAAATCAAAGAAGCTTTTCTTATTAAAAAAGGCGTAGATGCCAGAAAAAAGGACGATATTCGATTTTCTTTGACGGTAGATGTGAATTTGAGCTGTAATGAACAAAACATCCTGTCACGCTGCAGATCTCAGAATATCAGGCAGTCACAGCCAAATAATTATACATTTCCCGGAAAATATAGCGGTAAAAACCGCCCTGTTGTAGTCGGTAGCGGTCCTGCCGGGCTGTTTGCGGCGTATATTTTGGCTCAGTGCGGCGCAAAGCCTGTTGTGTTTGAACGCGGCAGTGATGTGGACGACCGAAAGAAGAGAATTGATGATTTAAGAATAAACGCTGTTTTTGACGAAAACTGTAATATTCAGTTCGGCGAAGGCGGCGCAGGAACATTCTCGGACGGCAAGCTTAACACAGGCATAAAAGATTCAAGAATAAAAGAGGTTTTACGGGTATTTGCCGCACACGGCGCGCCGCAGGAGATACTCTATTCTGCAAAGCCGCACATTGGCACCGATAAGCTCGGTATTACCGTCAAAAATTTGAGAAATAAAATAATTTCACTTGGCGGCAAATTTTACTTCAACTGTAAAATGACGTCCTTGAAAATAAAAGATGGTCAAATTACAGGCATATATTATCAAAACGGCGACACCGAAAGCTTTTTGGAATGTGACGATGTAATACTTGCAATAGGACACAGCGCGAGAGATACATTTGAAATGCTCGCGCAAAACAACGTGCCTATGGCGCAAAAGCCGTTTGCGATTGGCGCGCGAATAGAGCATCTGCAAAAAATGATAAACAAAGCGCAGTACGGCAGGTTTGCCGAAAGCCCGTATCTTGGTTCTGCCGATTATAAATTGGCGGCTCACGCTCCGAACGGCAGGGGAGTGTATACATTTTGTATGTGCCCCGGCGGTTATGTTATGCCGTCGGCAAGTGAGCGTGAAACTGTTGTTACAAACGGCATGAGCGAGTTTGCCCGTGACGGCGAAAACGCAAACAGCGCATTGCTTGTTGGTGTTGACCCAACGGATTTCGGCAGCGAAGATGTGCTTGCAGGCGTTGCATTGCAAAGAAAAATTGAAAGATCGGCTTACATTTTGGGCGGCGGTGACTACAAAGCTCCCGTCACTTTAGTCGGAGATTTTATAAAGAAAAACGCTTCCAGCACACTCGGCAATGTTAAACCAACATATATGCCGGGGATAAGCCTTACCGATATACGCAAATGTCTACCCGAATATATATGTGACACAATGGCGTGGGGAATAGAGCAGTTCTCAAAGAAAATACACGGCTTTGACTCACCCGACGCCGTGCTGACAGCCCCCGAAACGAGAAGCTCGTCTCCCGTGCGGATACTCAGGGGTGAAGATATGCAGTCGCTGAAAATAAAAGGGCTTTATCCCTGCGGCGAGGGCGCAGGCTATGCAGGAGGGATAACGTCAGCGGCTGTTGACGGGATCAAGTGCGCTGAGGCGGTTGTGATGAAAAGAAAATAATGATATTGTTATCGCAAAAGTGTGTAGTTTAGGCTACGCACTTTTTCTTTATAATGTATTGCTTTTAATATAAAAGTGTGGTAAATTATATATGCCAAACAAAACTTGATATAATTTGCGCTAAGCGGCATGTATTTTTATTCGGTAAAAATACAGGCTCACTTTTATGTGCCGTTAGTGCAACCTAAAAGTTTTGTTTGGCGACAGTCGAGCTTCGTATTTTTCGTGCGTGGCTTCGGTTGCGCACTTTTTTATTTTAGGAGGGATTATTTTAGATAAACATATTGATTTTATTTGGAATTTATGGTAAATTATTGGTGCGACATAAAACCGAATAAACACAGGACTAACTGTCTATATTTTTACTTGGTAAAAATACAGGCTTCATATTATTGACGGTTGGTCTTAATATGGTTTTGTGTCGCAGCAAACGAAGCTATGTGTTTTTCGTGCGTAGCTCCGGCTGCGCACTTTTTTATTTCAGGGGAGGACATTTTTTAATGAATCAAGAACCACAAGACAATTTTGTACAAGAGGAAGAAGTTGATAATTTCAACTGGATCATACATGGTGGTATGTTTTCAAAAATTCTTATGGCAATAGCTGTGATGATATTTATCGTTGCTATATTTATCGGTATGCGTATGGGGCATTATAATTACATAAACAACAGTTACGTAAGCGAGTTTA
>JAEEHZ010000018.1 GCA_016281115.1 Clostridiaceae bacterium
GCGAACGGATCGTTCTCATAGATCTTGGTGTCGTAGTAAGCGTTGAGGAATTTGCCTGCGTCGTCTCTTGAGAAGCCGAATGTCATCTGTGTGAGATCGTTTGTACCGAAGCAGAAGAAGTCAGCCTCTTTTGCGATCTCATCGGCTGTGAGAGCGGCTCTCGGGATCTCTATCATTGTACCTACTTCATATTTAAGATCGCTGCCTGCTTTTGCAATGATCTCGTCGGCTGTTTCAACAACAACCTTTTTAACAAATTTAAGTTCTTTAACATCGCCTACAAGAGGAATCATGATCTCGGGCTCAACGTTCCAGTCGGGATGTGCCTTTTTAACGTTGATTGCAGCCTTTATGATAGCTCTTGTCTGCATTTTTGCGATTTCGGGATATGTTACTGCCAAACGGCATCCGCGGTGTCCCATCATCGGGTTGAACTCATGCAGTGATGCGATTATATTCTTGATCGTTTCAACGGATTTGCCCTGAGATTCGGCAAGAAGCTTGATATCTGCTTCTTCTGTGGGAACGAACTCGTGAAGCGGAGGATCGAGGAATCTGATTGTAACGGGATGGCCCTCAAGTGCCTCATAAAGAGCCTCAAAGTCGCCCTGCTGCATCGGCTCAATCTTTGCGAGAGCAGCTTCTCTCTCTTCGAGCGTGTCTGCGCAGATCATTTCTCTGAATGCCGCGATTCTTGAAGGCTCAAAGAACATATGCTCCGTACGGCAAAGTCCGATACCCTCGGCACCCAGTTCTCTTGCTTTCTTGGCGTCTGTGGGTGTATCTGCATTTGTTCTTACCTTAAGAACTCTGTATTTGTCTGCCCAAGCCATAATTCTTCCGAATTCGCCTGCTATTGTAGCGTCAACGGTAGGAATAAGTCCGTCGTAGATGTTACCTGTTGAACCGTCTATTGAAATGAAGTCGCCTTCGTGGAATGTCTTGCCAGCAAGTGTGAATTTCTTGTTAGCTTCGTCCATGTTTATATCCGAGCAACCGGAAACACAGCAAGTACCCATGCCGCGGGCAACAACAGCTGCGTGAGATGTCATACCGCCGCGAACGGTGAGGATACCCTGAGAAGCCTTCATACCTGTAATATCTTCGGGGGAAGTCTCAAGACGAACGAGAACTACCTTTTCGCCCCTTGCGTTCCAAGCTTCTGCGTCTTCTGCCGTGAATACTATCTTACCGCATGCAGCGCCCGGAGAAGCGCCCAAGCCCTTGCCGATAGGTGTGGCAGCCTTTAATGCTTTTGCGTCAAACTGGGGATGAAGAAGTGTGTCGAGGTTTCTGGGGTCTATCATAAGAACAGCCTCTTTTTCTGTTCTCATACCCTCGTCAACGAGATCACAGGCAATTTTGAGAGCAGCCTGAGCTGTTCTTTTGCCGTTTCTTGTTTGGAGCATATAAAGCTTGCCGTGCTCAACGGTAAATTCCATATCTTGCATATCTCTGTAATGGCTCTCGAGCTTTTTGCATACGTCTGTAAACTGCGCAAAAGCTTCGGGGAATTTCTGCTCCATTTCGGTTATGTGCATAGGTGTGCGAACACCTGCAACAACGTCTTCGCCCTGAGCGTTTGTAAGGAACTCACCAAACAAGCCCTTGTTGCCTGTTGCGGGGTCTCTTGTAAAAGCAACGCCCGTGCCGCAATCGTCACCCATGTTACCGAATGCCATAGATTGAACGTTAACCGCCGTACCCCAGGAATAAGGGATGTCATTGTCACGTCTGTAAACGTTTGCTCTGGGGTTGTCCCAAGAACGGAAAACGGCTTTTATAGCGCCGAAAAGCTGCTCTTTGGGGTCGTTCGGGAAATCTTCGCCAATCTTTGCTTTATACTCTGCCTTAAACTGGCCCGCAAGCTCTTTGAGGTCTTCTGCAGTAAGCTCAACGTCTTGCTTAACGCCTCTTTTTTCTTTCATCTCATCGATAAGAACTTCAAAGTATTTCTTACCTACTTCCATAACAACGTCCGAATACATCTGAATAAATCTTCTGTAACAGTCCCAAGCCCAGCGGGGGTTGTTAGATTTTTCAGCTATAACGTTTACAACCTCTTCGTTAAGACCGAGGTTGAGTATTGTATCCATCATACCGGGCATTGAAGCTCTTGCGCCGGAACGAACCGAAACGAGAAGAGGATTTTCTTTATCGCCGAATTTTTTGCCGGTGATCTCTTCCATCTTTACGATATACTCATTGATCTGACCTTTAATTTCGTCATTGATCTGTCTGTTGTCCTCATAGTATTGTGTGCAGGCCTCTGTTGTGATTGTAAAGCCCTGCGGAACAGGCAATCCGAGATTTGTCATTTCGGCAAGGTTTGCGCCTTTACCGCCAAGAAGCTCTCTCATGTCTGCGTTGCCCTCTGTGAACAAATAAACCCATTTTCTGCTCATTGGTTTCTACCTCCGTATACTTTGTTACTCTTTAACTGTGTATAAAAATCCCTATACGCAGCCTTATGAGTATTATAACAGATTATTTTGGAAATATCTACATTCAAAATAAATGTATAATTAGAAATACCTTGCAAAAGACAAAAAAAATATGTACAACTTTCATAAAAATTGTTAAAATAAGGGTGTTTTTAATAATATGTCTTGAAATTCAAGCGTAAAGATGGGATAATTGATTTGTATTTTTTGGATAGCTTTAAGCTAAAATAATGTTTCGGAAAGGATGGCATTGTAATCATTTTTTGGGTTGCAGTGCCGGTTTTTGATTATGCAGAATACAAGCGCATTGATCCTCGCAGGCGGCGAAGGAAAAAGAATGAGATCGGAAAAGCCCAAGGCATTGTGCGAGGTTTTGAACAAGCCTATGCTCGGCTGGGTAATAGATGCCGTTAAAAAGAGCGGCATAAAGAACATTTGTGTTGTAACGGGCAGCAAAAAGGAGTTTATAGAAGAATATTTGAACTCTGAAGATAAAGAGATAAAGACCGCTTATCAGTCGGAGAGACTGGGAACGGGTCACGCCGTAATGATGGCAAAAGAATTTTTGCGGCAGGCAGGCGGAAATGTTGTAATCCTGGGTGCTGATTCTCCGTTTATGGACAGTAATACCGTAATGCAGGCTTATAAAGCTCATAAAGACACAAATGCTTTCGCGACCGTGATAAGCGCCAGGGTAGACGATCCGTTCGGCTACGGCAGGATTATACGAAACAACGACGGTTCTTTCAGCAGAATCGTTGAGCAAAAGGACGCAGACGAACAAACGCAGAAAATAAACGAAGTTAACAGCGGGGCTTATTGGTTCAATACGGAAAAGCTTTTGTCTGTTCTTGACAAGCTGACCTCTGAAAACGCTGCCGGCGAATATTATTTAACAGATACTTTAAAGCTTATCAAAGAGGAAGGGCTGAGAGTATCGGTCTATGAATCTGCTTCTTCAGACACGGTTTTGGGCGCAAACAGCCCCGAACAGCTTGAAGAATTAAATAATATTGCAAGGCGAAAGTATTGTTGAATATGAAGCTTTGATATTTTTTGTTTTGTAAAAATTTGCTTTACTTTACGCCGATTTTGGTATAAAATAATTGTGCGCGGTACAAAGTTTATATATTGGGGAGGAATACGAAAATGAACACCGTTCACGGAAAAAACATCAAGATCTTCTCGGGTAATTCAAGCAAAGAGCTTGCCATGGGAATAGCGAATTGCCTTGGACTTCAAATGGGAAAATCGGATTGTTCAACCTTCAGCGACGGAGAGATATCCGTTTCGCTTCACGAAAGCGTAAGAGGCTCGGACTGCTTTATAGTTCAGTCTACGTGCGATCCCGTAAACAACAACTTAATGGAGCTTCTTATAATGATAGACGCCATGAAGCGCGCCTCTGCCGCCAGAATAACAGCGGTTATACCGTATTTCGGATATGCGCGTCAGGACAGAAAATCACGCTCCCGTGACCCCATATCCGCTAAGCTTTGCGCGGATATTATTACAACGGCAGGCGCCGACAGAGTGCTTTCAATGGACTTGCACGCACCGCAGATTCAGGGCTTTTTCAACATCCCCGTTGATAATCTTTTGGGCGCACCGATGCTTGCAAATCACTTAAAGAAAAAAATGGGAAAAGATATTTCCGACTTTGTTATCGTTTCTCCCGATCTGGGTTCTGTTACAAGAGCAAGAAGCTATGCCTCAAAGCTCGGCTGTCCGCTTGCAATTATAGACAAGCGTCGTCAGAGAGCTAATGTAAGCGAGGTTATGAATATAATAGGCGATGTTAAGGGCAAAAAGTGTATTTTGGTTGACGATATGGTGGATACCGCGGGCACAATATGCAATGCCGCAAAGGCAGTTATAGAAAAGGGCGGCGCACTTGAAGCATACGGCGCGGCAACGCATCCCGTACTTTCGGGCGCAGCGATAGAAAGAATACAAAACAGCCCCATAAAAGAGTTCATTTTCCTCGACACGATCAAAATACCCGAATCCAAAATGATAGACAAAATAAAGATATTGCCGTGCGCGCCTCATTTTGCGGAAGCAGTGGAAAGAATATATGAGGACAAGCCCATTTCTTCTTTGTTTGACTGATTGCAAAGCAATTATATACGCCCGTGCGCAAAAGCCGGGCGTTAATTTTTGACAAAAGGAACAATACAAAATGATATTTTTTAAGAAAAGCCCTGCAATATCGGGCGTTGAATATATAGTGGCAGGATTGGGAAATCCCGACAGAAAATACGAGCGCACACGCCACAACTCAGGCTTTATGGCAATAGATGCGTTGTGTGATAAATTAAACTGCGAGCTAAAAACGCTCAAGTTTAAATCATATTGCGGCACTGCAGTAATAAACGGAAAAAAAGTATTGCTTATGAAGCCGCAAACATATATGAACAACAGCGGCGAGGCTCTCGTGCAGGCTATGAACTTTTACAAGGTGCCGCCTGAAAAAACAATAATAATCCTTGACGATATCTCGCTTGATGTTGGCAAGATGCGTATACGCAGAAAAGGAACCGACGGCGGTCAACGCGGAATGGCAAGCATAATATATTTAAGCGGAAGCGATATGTTTCCGAGAATAAAGCTCGGTATCGGCGCAAAGCCAAACCCCGAATATGATCTGGCATCTTGGGTGTTATCTAAATTTAATGAAGATGAATACAAAATCATGCTTAAAACTTGCGAAAATATTCTCCCCGCAGTAGAGTATATAGTAGACGGAAACATAGATAAGGCTATGAATTTATACAATTAAGGAGCGAAAAATGCGTTTTTTTACTCTCAGCCCACGGCTTAAGCTGTGCGCAGAATTTGTAAAAGGTGATAAAATAGCAGATATAGGCACAGACCACGCTTATCTCCCGATTTATCTGGCTCAAAGCGGAAAAATAACATCTGCCGTGGCGGCGGATATAAACCCTGAACCGCTGAATAGGGGAGAGCTTAATATAATCAAATACAACTTATCCGATATAATAAGTGTGCGGCTTTCCGACGGGCTTAAAAACATAGGCCCCGATGAAGTAACGGATATAATCATAGCGGGAATGGGCGGCGAGCTTATTGCAAAAATAATTTTTGACGCCCCGTGGATAAAGGACAGTACAAAAAGGCTGATTTTGCAGCCAATGTCCCGCCCCGAATGTTTAAGGGAATTTTTGTATAACAAAGGGTATACTATACAACAGGAAAAATGTGTTATTTCCGAAAACAGGTTGTATTCCGTTATGTGCGCAGTGTATACGGATGATCCCAAAATGCCGTCAGCGGCAGAAAAATATATGGGTAAAATACAAAAAACAGATGACGCGGGTCTGTATGATCAATATTTAAAAAGAGTCACCGATCACTTGATGCAAAAAGCACAGGGATATGAGCACTGCGGAAATTGGGAA
>JAEEHZ010000189.1 GCA_016281115.1 Clostridiaceae bacterium
GTAAAGCTTTCCTCTCATGATATGACAGAAAAAGACAGCAACGAAGCAACAAAAATTCTGCATATGATAGGAGATTTGGAAAGACTCTCGGACCACTCGGTAAACATTATAGAGTCGTTTGAAGAAATGAATGACAAAAAGCTTTCTTTCTCCGATCAGGCAAAAAAAGAGCTGAGAGTATTGATCTCTGCCGTAAGCGAGATACTTGATCTGTCATTTGACAGCTTTGTCAATAATAATTTGCAAAGTGCCGCAATGGTTGAACCGCTGGAACAGGTCATCGACCACTTGAAGGACGAGCTTAAGAAGCAGCACGTAGTAAGGCTCAGACAAGGTGATTGTACAATAGAAATGGGATTCATATTGACAGATCTGCTTACAAATCTTGAGCGTATTTCCGATCATTGCTCAAATATTGCAGGTTGTATGCTTGAAATGGCTCACGACAATATGGACATTCACGAATACCTCAGAAAAGTTCGCGGCGGCGGCTATAACGAATTCAACAAAAACTTTGATATGTTCAGCGAGAAATATTCGCTTGCCGTTGCCACGTAATTTTAACAATTAACAAAACGCAAAAAAGAAGCCCGAGACAGTGTGAAAAACACGTCTCGGGTAAAGTTTTTATTTTGTGAAATTTTAATCTACGCCCCAGTAATCTTCGCCGCCGAAATCTCCGTGGTTATTTTGCGCACCGCGGGTACCGTTCATATCATTAAGCAGACCGCCCCAATCTTCCCACGGATCAACGAAGTTATCCTTAGATGTCATAAGAACATTGTATTTAGATAAAATGACAGAATCAAGCTGAGGCTTGTTATATTTGCTTCGCTTTTTCATATCCATCATCTCACTTTACATAAAATTACTACTTAGATTATACCACAAATTATTGTTAAGTCAATAAGTTTTATAAAATTTCTGAATTTTTTAATAAACTCAAATCGACAAAAATTCTTATGCACAGATACAGGCTGTATTAATTCTATTTTTTACGCTTGAACACAAAGCCGCCGTCTATGCAGAAAACAAGATAATCTCCCTCTGTTTTTACGGGAATTTGTTCGCTGTCAAATTCTATTACGCTATCCTTCAGTGTTCCTGTTATTACGCCGTCGGATTCTCTTTTTGTGTCGAGAAAAACCGAGCCGTCATCTTTTATCAACAGAGTTTGATTTAAATCACTGTCGCTCTTCATCATTTCTTCATAGCTGAAGGACGGCAACTCTTTCTTAATTTGCTCTCTGAAATCTGTTATTTTTCCACCGTCGTAGCTTCCCGCAATAATCCATTCGCCAATATAGCTCATATCATCGTCCTTTGGTATATATTATTTTTCGGTAACAAAAAATATTCCGCCTGTATTTGGTCCGCAGTGTGAGGAAATAGTACAGCTCGCCCGCGAGGTTATTACCTCAGCGAACATATTTTTATCTCTCAAAAATTGCTCAATATTCGCAACGATATCTTTGTCTATACCTGCATGGGTAAAATATACCTTATCCGGAATGATCCCATCAAAAAGCGAAAGCTTATAATCGATGTATTGCTTCATGGATTCTTCGTATTTTCCGCGGTACTTTTTGCCTACCGTCATCTTGCCGCATTCTTCATGCGAAATTTCTATGCAGGGCTTAAGATTAAGGAGATTTGCCCCTAATGCCACAAGCGATGAACATCTGCCGCCTGCCGCCAAGAAATTAAGCTTGTCAAGTATAAAGCTGCCGTGTATTCTTCTGCCGTAATCTTCAATTACGGGCAAAATCTCTTCTACGGTTTTGCCTTCCGATGCAAGCTGCGAAGCTCTTATTGCGATCATACCCGTACCAGTGGAAAGATTGCGGCTGTCAACAGGATGTATCTGCGGTAATTCTCTGCTCAATATGCACACGTTTTGATAACAGGCAGAAAGCCCCGAACCTAAATTGACGTGTATTATCTCATACCCCTCGTTAATATATTTTTCAAAAAAATCTTTGTATTCACCAACGCTTGTAGCTGCGGTTTTAGGCAATTCACCTGTTTCCGCAAATTTTTTATATATATCGTCGGGGGTTATGTCAACATTGTCAAGATGGCTCGACTTATCGTAATTTACATGAAGAGGAAGTGTTATTATGTTATACTTTTCTCTTACCTCCGGTTCTAAATCGCAGGTGCTGTCAGATGTTATTAATATTTTCGGCATACTGTATACGGTTCCTTTCATAATTGGCAATTTGTTACATTGTATCGCGCATATCAATCACGCTTTTTGCTTATTACCTCGCTCATTATCTTGTCGGCAAATTCTTCTACCGTCATAGAGCCAATGTCTCCGTCTTTTCTGGCGCGTACAGAAATAACATTGCTCTCTATATCTTTGTCGCCGGCAAGGATCATATAAGGTACCTTTTCAAGCTGTGCTTCTCTTATTTTATAACCTATTTTTTCGCTTCTGCCGTCTATTTCGCATCTGAGGCCCAAAGAGTCAAGCTTTTCTTTTACTTTGAGCATATAGTCGTAGTGTCTGTCGGATATCGGCAACAGCTTAACCTGAACAGGAGCCAGCCAAACGGGAAAAGCTCCGGCATATTTTTCTATAAGCAACGCAAGTGTTCTCTCATAGCAACCGATAGATGTGCGGTGTATGATGCAGGGGTTTTTCTTTACACCGTCTTTGTCCACATATTCCATACCGAATTTTTCGGCAAGCATCTGGTCAATTTGAATTGTGATAAGCGTGTCTTCCTTGCCGAATACATTTTTGATCTGTATATCAAGCTTAGGTCCGTAAAAAGCAGCTTCACCGATCCCAACTTTGTATGGGATTTCAAGGTGATCGAGGATCTTCTTCATCATTCCCTGAGATTCATCCCACTGCTCTTTTGTGCCTATATACTTTTCGCGGTCTTCGGGATCCCACTGAGAAAATCTGTAAGAAACGTCCTCATATAAGCCCAAAGTTTTTAACATAAATATTGCAAGCTCAAGGCAGCTCTTAAACTCTCCCTCAAGCTGCTCGGGAGTACACATCAAATGTCCCTCGGATATAGTAAACTGGCGTACACGTATAAGTCCGTGCATTTCGCCGCTTGCCTCGTTGCGGAAAAGTGTTGATGTTTCGTTGTATCTCAATGGCAGATCTCTGTAAGAACGTCCGCGGTTCAAATAAGCCTGATACTGGAAAGGACAAGTCATAGGTCTCAGCGCAAAGCACTCTTTTCCGTCCTCTTCGCTGCCCATTACAAACATACCGTCTTGGTAGTGGTCCCAGTGACCGCTCAGTTTATACAGATCGCTTTTAGCCATATAAGGAGTTTTTGTGAGCAGCCAACCGCGCTTTTGCTCCTCGTCTTCAACAAATCTTTGCAAAAGCTGGATTATTCTTGCGCCCTTGGGAAGCAAAATAGGAAGTCCCTGACCGATAAGGTCGGAAGTTGTAAACAGCTCAAGTTCTCTGCCGAGCTTGTTGTGGTCACGTTTTTTTGCTTCTTCAAGCCTTGTTAAATGCTCCTCAAGCATAGAAGCTTTAGGAAACGCCACACCGTACACTCTGCACAATTGAGCGTTATTTGCGTCACCGCGCCAATATGCGCCTGTGCAGTTTGTAAGCTTTATTGCTTTTAACGCAGAAACATTCATAAGGTGAGGTCCTGCGCAAAGGTCTGTAAACTCTGCCTGCTTATAAAAGCTTATCGGCTCGCCTTTATCTGCGTGCTCGCGTGCAAGCTCTACCTTATAAGGCTCGCCCATTTTCTCAAGCATTTCTATCGCCTTTTGGGGTTCAAGCTCAAATTTTTCAAGCTCTATACCGCTTTTAACGATATTTTTCATTTCCTGCTCTATTTTCTCAAGGTCTTCCGGTGAGAAAGCCTCTTTTACATCGAAATCATAATAGAAACCGCTCTCAATAGCGGGTCCTATTGCAAATTTAGCTTCGGGATAAAGCCTTTTTACAGCCTGCGCGAGAACGTGGGACGCGGTATGCCAAAAGGCGTGTTTTCCGTTTTCGTCATCAAACGTCAGTATCTCAAGCTTGCTGTCGGCGGTTATCGGTGTTCTCAAGTCGCACACTGTATCGTTAATTTTGGCGGCACACGCAGCTTTAAAAATTCCTCCGCCGAGAGAAGCGGCGATCTGCGCCGCTGTTGTTCCGCTTTCATATTCTTTTATTATCCCGTTTTTCAATTCTACTTTGATCATTGTTTATTTTCCTTCTTTCTTTACAAGGGTAAATTAATTTATATCAATCCTGCGATCCTTTTTTGCATATATGTAACATCCTGCATTGTGATCTCGGTGCTTTGGTCAATATCCGCTAGGCGCATTGCCTCAATGGTAAGCGGTATAAGCTTTGCTATGTATTTCTGCAATGCAACAACATCCATCATAGTTACAGCTCCGTCGCCGTCCAGATCTCCCAAAACTCCCACAAGAGAGTGGTTTAAACCGTTTTCGGTAACATAACCGTAAGCATAAGACTCAGGGTCAACATTTACCGTTAAATTATTACAACCTTCAAAGGCATTTTCGCCGATATGATTTATCCTTTTGTCAAGGTCTATTTGAGTCAAACCTGCACAGCCCTCAAATGCACTTTCTCCGATATAAATAACGCTGCTTTCGGAAAGGTTGATCTCTTTTAGTGCGCTGTAAGCAAATGCGCTGTCTCCTATATAATACAGCTTATCGGGCAAAACAATGCTGTTCAGCTCTTTATCTTCATAAAAGGTTCCGCCGGCTATTTGTCCTATATTACCGGGCAAGGTGATATTCGAATCCTCTGACGAATGCTTTATTAGTATCCCGTTTATAACAACAAATTCGTCATTATTATTCTCAAGCCATTTTGTGCCTTTAAATGCGTTGTTTCCTATATATTTTATTCTTTCCCGAAGCACGATATCAGACAGGTTAGAACAACCGCAAAAGGCGTAATTTCCTATCTCCTGCATATCGCTGCCGCAGACCACTTTTATGATCTTTGTGTTATTATAAAACGCCATGGGCGCGACCGAAAGCGCATAGTCGGGTATCTCCAATTCTTCGAGCCCGCTTTGGCAGCCGACAACGACATTGTTTATCATTTTTATATCTGTTGTTA